>JBKDZQ010000129.1:0-9024 GCA_047971325.1 Parahaliea sp. | reverse complement strand
CCGATCTGCGGCTCGTCGACGACCCCGTTGCACGCCGTCAGCAGCACGACCACCATCAGGCCGCTCAGGCCCACCGCGGCCCAGTGGAAGGCCAGCGCCACCACCAGCAGCAATGCCACCAGCGCCTGCACCAGCAGGCGGGCGCTCATGCGCGAGTTGCGGCGCGACTCTTCGCCGGCCTCGAATTCCTCCAGCACACGGCGCACATTGGGGGGCAGCTTGTATCCGTAGCCGAATTTGCCGGTAATTTCCAGCAGCACGCAGGTGAGCAGGCCGAAAAACAGCACCGGCATGGTTACTGGCGCCATGATCATGACGAACTTGATAAAGCTCCACCCGGCCACCGTGGCGATCAGCAGGTTCTGGGGCTCACCAACCAGGGTGCACACGCCCCCCAGGGCGGTGCCCACGGCGCCGTGCATCAGCAGGCTGCGCAAGAAGGCGCGGAACTCTTCCAGGTCGTCGCGATGGTTTTCGTGCACGGTGTCATCGTCGGCGTGGTCGTGATTGTCGTGGTTGGCCTGCTTGCCGGAGGCGACCTTGTGGTAGACCGAATAAAAGCCGACACCGACGCTGATCAGCACCGCGGTCACTGTCAGTGCGTCGAGGAAGGCCGACAGGAAGGCCGACACGGCGCAGAACATCAGTGACAGCCACACCTTGGACTTTACCCGTAGCAGGATCTTGGTGAACACGTACAGCAGCATCTCCTTCATGAAGTAGATGCCCGCGACCATGAACATCAACAGCAGGATCACCTCGAAGTTGGCCAGCGTCTCCTTGAACACGGTTTCCGGAGCGGCCATGCCCAGTATCACCGCCTGCAGGGCCAGCAGGCCACCGGGCTGCAGCGGATAGCAGCGCAGGGCGAGGGCGAGGGTGAAAATGAATTCGCCGATCAGTATCCAGCCGGTGACAAAGGGCCCGAGAACCGCCAGCAGAACGGGGTTGGCCACCAGAAAGGCGATAATGGCTTTCTTGTACCAGTTGGGCGATGAGCCGAGAAAGTTCTTCCACAGCGCCTGGGGTAACGATTCTGTCATGATGCGAGATCTGCCCTGATTTAGAATTTGCGAAACATTCTACGTTAAGAATTATTGGTGACGGTAGCCAAATTCCCACGATCTGCCCCTGGTGCCGGCTTCAACCTTGCCCGGGGCAGAGTGCGGGCATACTATAGCCCGCTCACCCATCACCCGCCATAGCCGATAGCCACTGCGCCATGTTTAGACCGGACAACCAGCCCCCCAGCGACCGGCAGCACGCCCTGCACGTGGTGTTCCAGGAAGGAGAGCTGCTCAGCGACCTGCGCTCGCCGCTGGCCTGCCTGCTTACCCTGGAGGACATTCAGGCCCAGCGCTGGATCGTGCTGAGAGAGCAGTTCCTGGGCTACTGGGATGAACGACCCTGTTACACGGTGGAGATCGACGGTGCGCAGGCCCTGGATCAGCTGCGCTTTGTCCGGGGAAATCTCTACAGCATCCTGGGGCGGGTGGATGAAGCGCTGTTCGCGCTGGCCGGGCGCGCGTCCCAGCTGCTGGACTGGGAGCGCGACCACCGGTTCTGTGGTCGCTGCGGCGCGGTGATGGAAATCGACTCCGCTGAGCGGGCTATGCGCTGCCGGCCCTGTCGCAGTATCAACTACCCGCGCATTTCCCCGTGCATTATCGTGCTGGTTACCCGGGGGGAAGAATTACTGCTGGCCCGCAATGCCAATTTCCCCCGCTCCATGTACAGTACCCTGGCAGGCTTTATCGAGGCTGGTGAAAACGTGGAGCAGACCCTGGTGCGGGAAGTGCGCGAGGAAGTCGGGGTGGAGGTGGATAACCTGCGCTATTTCCACTCCCAGTCCTGGCCCTTTCCCAACCAGCTGATGCTGGGTTTCTTTGCTGACTACGCCGGTGGCGAGATCGTTTGCGATCCGGCGGAAATCGCCGATGCGCAGTGGTTTCACTATCGCCAGCTGCCCCAGATACCCCCATCGAGTTCGGTGGCGGGGCGGCTGATACGCCATTATATCGACACGCTCACCCACTGAACCTGGAGTATTACTTGGAATTTCTTGCGCAGTACGGGCTGTTTCTGGCCCAGGCAGTTACCATCGTTGTTGCGGTGCTGGTGGTGGTGAGCGGCGTTATCGCGCTCGGCCAGCGTCAGCGTCCGGGGCGCGACGGCCACATTGAAATCCGCCATCTCAACGAGCGCTACCGTCATCTGGGTGATGCCGTGCGTGAAGCGGTGGTGGACAAGGCGCTGCTGAAAGCCGAACTCAAGCGCGAAAAAAAGGCGGAGAAGAAAGCCGCCAAGGCGCGCGGCAAGGCCGCGAGCAAGCTGACAAAACGGGGCGCGGGAGAAGCGGGGGCGAAAGCAAGCGAAGTAACAGAGAGTAAGCCGCGCCTGTTTTGTCTCAATTTCGACGGCGATATCAGGGCCAGCGCCACCGACCAGCTGCGCGAGGAGATTTCCACCGTACTGTCCCAGGTGCGGGAGTGTGATGCGGTGCTGCTGCGGCTGGAGAGTCCCGGTGGCATGGTGCACGGCTACGGCCTGGCGGCCAGCCAGCTGCAGCGCATCCGCGCCGCCGGCATCGAGCTGACGGTGTCGGTGGACAAGGTGGCCGCCAGTGGCGGCTACATGATGGCCTGTGTCGCCAATCGCATTATCGCCGCGCCCTTTGCCGTGATCGGCTCCATCGGCGTGGTCGCTCAGTTGCCTAATTTTCACCGCCTGTTGAAGAAACACGATATCGATTTCGAGCAGCTCACCGCCGGTGAGTACAAGCGCACCCTGACCCTGTTCGGGGAGAACACCGATCAGGATCGGGAGAAATTCCAGCGGGATCTGGAGATCACTCACCAGCTGTTCAAGGAGTTCGTGCGCGAGCAGCGCCCGGCTCTGGATGTGGACAAAGTGGCCACCGGTGAGGTCTGGTTCGGTCGCAAGGCGCTGGATGAAGGGCTGGTGGACGAGCTGAGCACCAGCGACGACTTCATCCAGCAGCACCTGGCGGACCGGGATATCTACGAGGTGCGCTTCGTGCAGCGCAAACCCTGGCAGGAGAAGCTCGGCATTGCCGCCGAGAGCGCAGTGGATCGCGGCCTGCTGCGCTGGCTGCAGCGCAATCAGGGGCCGCGCTATTAGTGTAGTGTCGGGAATTGATTAGTGGAACTGTATGGCCTCCCGGGCACGTCCCATCTTCTCCGGGATTTCACTCACGGATGTCGTCCAGATGAACGGCTTGTAATCGGCGTTGTGCGTGTCGATAACGTCCTGGATTGCTGTCTCTAATGTCTCAAAAGCAGTAAAAATCCCGCGCCTGATTTGTTTCTCGGTAATCAAGCCAACGCTGGTGCTCATCACTCCGCCCGGTTCGATATGGGTGATGCGCAAGCAGAATGTGAACATGTTGCCCTCAATGATGGAAGTTCCTCAAGGCGGTGCAAGGTTGCGCAAGCGCCCTATGAAAAAGGGTCTGCGGGCAATGCCATCACCAATGCGCAGTTGCGCCGCAGACAGCGTAAGCACCGATAATTTCCGCCTCAGAACTGCCTGAATAAACCGATAGTTGCCGCAGATAACGAGGTATCATAAAAGTCGATATCGTGATCGATATCATGATAGCTCAGAGCGAGACTGAGCGCCCAGTCCTGCCACCCCAGAGGCTCCTTGTAGAACGCCGAAACCGAGACACCGAAGCGATCAGCCTCATCCTTCTTCCCGTAGATGGGGTTAGACTCCTTGTTATCCAGCGTGGCGTAGCTGGCATTCAACACCCAGCGCCAGCGGCTGTCAGGCAGGTAAATAAAATTCGCGTAAACACGGTAACCGTCGCGGGCCATGGCCTCGCCGTCGAGATCATAGTCGATGTAGCTGACCCCCGGAGTCAGCCGCCGGCTGCCATCGCCCAACTGGAACTCGTACTCCAGCTCGATACGCGAGCTATCGCCTTTGCGATCCAGCAAGTCCCGTTCGGCGCCAGACAGATTCAGACCCGTACCACTCTCTTCTTGGTCGATATCAATGCGATGAGCATCGTAAGTCAGCGCCAGTCCGGTTCCCATAATGCGTTCCCAGCGCAGGCGCACACCATGACTGTTCTCCTGGGTGTCCCTGCGTTTCTCCCCCGCCCGATAGGGGTCGCGCCAGACATCGGTCGGCACCGGCGTGGTCAGCAGGGCTATACCCATCAGCCCCAGCTTGCCGACATCCTTGCGCACGCCCAGCTGGGTTTTCATGTCAAAGCTAAGATAGTCCTCCAGTAGATTACCCAAATAAACCTGCGTGCGATGCTCGGCAAAGGTGTAGGACAGCTCAAAGCTGACACTGGGAATAGCGCTGGTTTCGCTGTCGGGGCTGCTATCGAGAGAGTCGATCCGATCATCCCCGAGATCCAGATGGCCGCTTGCTATAGAAGCAACCATATTGGTCTCGACATTGACGAATCCCGCCCCGATATCAACGTAGCCGCTGAAGCCCTCCCGTTCGGGAATGATGGTCGCCGCGCCGGCCATTGCCACGAGCAAATACGATGACAATGCGCCAGTGGTGCCGGGCAGCAAGCGGAAAAATTTATTCTCAAGAGTTTGCATAGTAATCACTCGCCATGACTGGGTGAGCCGGAATATACCGCCGCAGCCTGAAACCAGGCGGCATGATACTTATCGAAGCGACGCCGACAGAGGAACCGGCTGGAACAGATACAAGCCGGAATTGCACCGGAAGGCGCTACTGCCGCTCCCACTTCAATAGACACAGTATGGTTTAGATTTTCCCTTTCCGCCTGTTTTAAATTCAAGCAGGAAAATTAATGACAGCAATCGGCGGAATAGTTTTTTCCGGCCAGAATAGGATTTTCACGAACAACTGGACAAGGTCGGAAACACCGGCAAGACTTGGTGTAAAAGGAAGCGACTTTATAAGCGGAAAACGCCATGAAAACACGATTAGCAAAACTGCTCAGCCTGTCCCTGCTCGCCGCCACTGCTGTGCCTGTGGTGGCCATTGAAGATAGCTCATCAGTCAGTGTCGGTGTCGCCGGCTGGGCGGTTTTCGATCAGTTCGACCAGTTCGGGGCACACCTCGACTATCAGCACTCGCCGCTTGAAACATGGTGGGGACTACAACCTCGTGCGGTTATCATTCTGGTGGAGCAGAATCAGCAATATTACGGCATCGGGGCTGCCAAGGCCTTTGACATCAGCACAAACTGGAGTTGGGGGATCGCATCCCATGTCGGCTACGTCCACAACGTGGACACGCTGGGCTACGACCTCGAGTTCTACAGCTTTCTCTTTGCCAAATACAGAATTTCGCGGCATCATGCCTTGCGCGGAGAAATTGGACATATTTCCAACGCTGGCTTTGGTGATAAAAACCCCGGCTCCGAAACGCTGGTGTTTAGCTACACCTATCATTTTTGACAGGGTATCAAACCTGCCCTTTATTGAGGTTGTAACCAGAAACAAGCGGAGTCCCAATCGAAAAACGGCACCCGAATTCCCCGAAATTGATACTGAAGTAGCCAGAGAAGGCGTTGCGGAAATGCAGCGCCCCTCTTCTTTATTATTCTGGTCAGCGCTCGCGAAAAGGCTGTTGATTTCGTTTTCACTGCTGCTCAAAGCCATGCTTCATAGTGAAACACAACAGTTCAAATTTGGCGCACTTGTCGAAAATTTCCGTTATACGATCGGTTTCGTACGGATCATTCTCGCGCGCTTGCAACTATTTACCGATATCTGCAAGGACTGGCTCAGGTGCTCAAACCCCCGTCTATCATCTGCATTGACCCGGTGATGAATGCACTGTCGTCGGAGGCAAGGAACAGCATCAGGCGGGCAATATCCTCCGGAGTGGCGTATCGCCCAAGTGGAATGGCCTTTGCCAGTTCCCTGCGCAGCTCGTCACCCGCGCCTGGAGCAGCGCTTTCTTCGATGCGGCGTGCCATATCCGTCTCCACCTGCGAGGGGTTTACGCTATTGACCCTGATCTTTTTGTCAGCGCATTCCAGTGCGGCGCAGCGCATCAGTCCGGTAAGCGCGTGTTTTGCCACGTTGTAGGCGCAGAAGTTGGGTAACCCCCGCACCGCGCCGACACTCGATGTGATGACAATGCTGCCGCCACCCCGCTTTTCCATGGCGGGAATGGCCGCTTGCAGGCCGAGGAAAGTCCCTTTCACATTGACCTCGAGCACCTCTTCGAACTGTGTCTCGCCATACTCCACGATCGGGGCGATAGCACCCTCGATAGCTGCATTGGCCACCAGGATATCGAGCCCCCCATAACGCTCGACCGCGGCGGCGACCATGGCCTGGTTGTCCGACGCGCGGGTGATATCGCTGACAAGATAGCTTACGCGCTCGCTGTCGATTTTCCGGCATGCCGATGCCAGGCTGCCTTCATTGCGACCGGCCAGCAGTACACTGGCGCCCTGCTCTGCGAACAACTTTCCGGCGGCGATACCGATACCGCCGGCGCCGCCGGTGATGATCGCGGTTTTTCCTTGCAGTCGGTTCATGTTATTGGCTCTTTTTCATACAACTCGTGGCAGTATTCCACCATTCGCTTGTCCAGTGCGTCCGCGCCAAATTTGGCTTCTTTCAAGGCCCGGTAACGCTCGGTCCATTGCGACAGGTTGCTGTCGACATTTTTCCTCTCGTGCGTTGAAATTTGATCGAATTCGGGTGTGCGGTAGGTGATTTCCTCTTGCATACCGTTAGGGTCGTAAAAATAGATGGACTCGACAAAGCCGTGGTTGTGAGGCCCAAATACCTCGACACCGTGTTCGCTGATATGCTTTGCCCAGGCCAGAAGTTCCTCCCGTGAACCCACTTCGTAGGCGATATGCCGGTCAAAGCTGTGGACGGGTTTGAAGTCTTCGGGTGTCGCTGTCAGTGGTTCATCGAAAAATGCAACGAAGTTGTTATCGCCAAGCTCGAAAAAAAGATGCATGAATGGCGTCTCCGCACCCTGGCCCTCGCCGGGTACAGTGTCCTCTACAACGGCGATTGTCATCGGCAGGCCAAGGACCTCCTGGTAGAACCAGCGGGTTTGTTCCGCATCGCGACACCGATAGGCCGCGTGGTTGATATTGTGTAAACGCACAAGCTTGCTTTTCATATTGTCTTCTCCCGGCAAGGGCCTGGTTCTAGCGCCAGAAATGACGCGGATAGACAGGTTTTATCACCCATCGATCAATCCGAGCAAACCATCGCTCTGAGCTCCTTCTTGGCAATCTTGTTTAATTCGGAACGAGGAAAGTCATCCAGGTAATGGACTTCTATCGGCACCTTGAAATCCGGCAGTTCATCGCGACAGCGCTGAAGAATCCGCGCGGTCAAATCCTCACAGGGGTTTTGGGCGCGGACGAATACCACTGGCAATTCCGATCTTAGCGGGTCGGGTTTGCCGACGACAGCGGCCTCCAGAACGCCATTGACCCTGGCGACGACGACTTCGATTTCAGATGCAGCGACATTCTCCCCGCCAACTTTCAGCATGTCTTTGGCGCGATCGGAAAAGCGCAGATGACCGGATTCCAGAACCCTCACCAGGTCTCCTGTATCGAACCAGCCCTGTTCGTCGAAACTGGCCGTTGTCGCCTCGGGATTAAAAAGGTACTCCTTGAAAAGACTGATACCCGGCACTCCCTTCACCTTCAGCAGGCCGATCTCCCCCACTGGCGTTGGATTGTCCAGTGGGTCCACGACCTTAAGCTGGTATTGGGTGGAGGGCATGCCCATGGACATTTCCGGCGTTGGCAGGTGCAGGGGCGTAAAGGTTGCGTGAGTCACTATCTCGGTCATTCCCCAGGCGCCGACAAAAGGCACATTGAGGCGTTTTTCCAACTCGCCGCTATTGGCAAAACCGACGACCCAATGGCGAAAGTCGTGCCTTTCCGGGGGCTCCACACTCGCCAGTGCCTGCACGGCAAAGGGAATCACGTTGGCCCAGGTACAGCGGTGCTGAGTGGCGACAGCCCAAAATCTCGAGGAGGAAAATCTTGGCTGGAGTGCAAAGGAACTGCCCGACCAAAGGACTGGCAGATGCGCCCAACTCATTGCATTGGTGTGGCACAGGGGAGTAAATACCAGGCCGACATCGTTTTCCGTCAGCGTGTTGTGAGCCGCGCCGACCTGCCCGGCCCACAGGGCGTTGGCGTGTGTCCATACAACCCCCTTGGGACGGGACGTCGTTCCCGAAGTGTATTGTACTGACAGATTTTCCAGGGGACCGATGTCGGCGGGCTCGAGCCTGTCGGCGATGCCAAACAGATCCTCGAGAAGGAATTCACAATCCACTTCGGCACCTGCGGGTTCACCACCATCGGTATCGGTACAGGCAATCCAGTGGAAATTGTCACCCGATGCCTTTATCAGACCCAGGAAGGCCGGCTGTGTAATAGCGAAGCGCACAGTCGAGTGACTGATAAAATATGCCATTTCCTGGGCACTTGCCCGGGGGTTGGTGGTCACAACCACTGCTCCCAGCATCGCGCATGCGTGCCAGGTCAGCAGGTACTGTGGACAGTTGTGCATGTGCAACAAAACGTAGTCGCCCTGTTGTATGCCGGATTCCTGCAAGCCCGCCGCCAGTCGGCAGGTTTCGTGGTGAAAATGCCGGTAAGTCCAGACTTCTGACTCTCCGTTGAAGGGTTCCCAGTAGAAAAAAGGTGCGTGAGGGCGTGTTTCTGCCTGTGCTCCAAGCAGCCAGGGAATATTCTTGCCGACATAGGAGTGGTAGTAGTGCGTGTTATCGCGCGGGTTGCCGTTATCGTCATTAGCCATAGTCAGAATGCCAGATGCTGTCGATATCGATGATTTGGCTTGTCCGGAGTTCGCTTCACCAGCCGGTGATCAGGCTTTGTCCGCCAGATCGGCCAACACCGCCAGTGCCGCTTCGGCCACTTCCATGTCCTGCGAGTAGTGGCCGCCGCTGACACCTATGCCGCCGATCACTTCGTTGTTGACCTTGACAGGATAACCGCCGCCAAAAACAACGAGGCGCCTGGTTTTGACAATGCCGTGC
>JBKDZQ010000128.1:0-5854 GCA_047971325.1 Parahaliea sp. | reverse complement strand
CTGGCAGTCATATCGAGGAAGCGATCCACCATGTCCACCACATTCCCCAGCACGGCGGTCCTGCCAGGCAGCGAGGGCACCCGGCTCGGCCACAGCGAGTGGGTGGAGATCACCCAGCAGCGTATCGACCAGTTCGCCGATGCCACCGGCGACCGCCCCGCCTGCGTGGTCGACACCATCAGCCGCTTTTTCACCCGAGGTGGGCGCCATGATTGAACTGAGCAAGGACGAAACCCTGATTCGCCCGGCGGTAACGGTGATTTTGATGCGTGAGGCCGCCACCGGGCCGGAGGTGCTGCTGGTGCAGCGCCATACCGGGGTGCGCCATCTGGGCGGGCAGTGGGTGTTCCCCGGTGGCCAGGTGGACCCGGCGGACGACCCGGGTGACGGCGATGCCTACCGCAGCGCCGTCAACGCCGCCATCCGTGAAACCCGGGAGGAAGCCGGGCTGGTGATCGGCGCGGACCAGCTGGAGTACCTGTCCCACTGGACCACGCCGGTGGGTGCCAAAAAGCGCTTCTCCACCTGGTTTTTCCTCGCCATTCTCGAGGACGACCAGGAGGTTGAGGTGGATGGTGGGGAAATCGCGCTGCACCGCTGGGCCTCGCCGCGGGAGGTGCTGGCGGAAATCGCCGACCCGGACAACCCCTTCAAGCTGATGCCACCGACCTTCATCAGCCTGGTGGACCTTGCCGGCCACGCCAGCTGCAGCGCCGCGCGGGCGATGGTAGGCTCTCGCGAGGCGCTGATTTACGCTCCCAGCATGGTGTTTGTTGAAGGCGGTATCTGTTTCCTGTATGAAGGTGATGCGGGTTATGCCACCGGTGACGAAGGTGCCAAAGGGCCTCGCCACCGCACCTACATGATCAACCAGTCCCTGGAATATATCCGCGAACTGGAGTGAGCACTTCTCCCCTCAGGGGCTGGTTTGACGGGCGCCCGCCATGACCGACAGGCCCACCAGAGGTTGGCAACGACGGGATGCGTCACTATGGGGCAGGACAGGGAAGAACCGGCGCGCGCCGCAGGACTTGGGCGCCGCCGCTTGTTGGCGGGGCTCGCCGGGGCTGCGGGACTGGCGGCGGCGGATGCGGTGGTGTCGGCGCCAAGGGTGGTCGACCGTGAGGATGTCCGTCACTGGGACCTGATCACCGATGTGCTGGTGGCCGGCTCCGGGGTCGCGGGCGCCAGTGCGGCGCTGGCGGCGCGTGCCGCGGGCGCCCGGGTGTTGCTGATTGAATCACTGCCCAGGCTGGGGGGCTCCTCGGCCATGTCCGGTGGTGTGGTCTACGCCGGTGGTGGTACCGCCCTGCAACAGGCCCTGGGTGTCGAGGACAGTCCCGAGGCCATGTACAACTTCATCGCCCACTGCGGTGCTTCGCACCCGCAGCTCGACAAAATCCAGCGCTATTGCGAGGACAGCCCGGCCCACTTCGACTGGCTGGTGGAGCTGGGGGTCAGTTACAACCCCCGCTTTACCCAGGCCAAGGGCCTGCCCATGGGGGATGAGTCCCTGTATTTTTCCGGCAACGAACTGGCCTGGCCAGCGGTGGAAAAAGCGCGCCCGGCGCCCCGTGGGCATGTGCCGGGGGTGCTCGGGATGAACGGCGGACGCAGCCTGATGGCGGTGCTGCTGGCGCGGGTGGCGGAGGGCGGAGTCATCACCCGCACCGGACTGGATGCCCGCAACCTGATCGTCGAGCGCGACGGGCGGGTGGCCGGACTGGTGGCGGAGGATGGTCGCGGCTACAGCCTGCGGCTGCGGGCCCAGCGCGCGGTGGTGCTGGCCTGTGGCGGTTTCATTCACAATCGCGAGATGCTGCGCCGCTATGCACCGGAGCTGTTCGACTGCTCGGTGCCCTGGGGCAATGCCGGCGACCTGGGGACAGGCATCAACATGGGCATCGCCGCCGGTGCCCAGGCCCTGCGCATGCACCAGGGCTTTGCCATCGTCCCTCTGTACCCACCGGAACACGTGCTGGCGGGCATTGTGGTCAATGGTGCCGGCCAGCGCTTCATCGCCGAGGATTCCTACCACGGTGTGCTGGGTCACGCCGTCGCCTTCCACCAGCAGGGCAGGGCCTTTCTGGTGACCGACGCCCAGAGCAGCTACCTGCAGCCGCAGGATAACTTTCCGTTGGTGGCCCAGCGCGACACCCTGGGTGACCTGGCCGTGGCGGCTGGCTTTCCCCAGGGCGCCCTGCAGCACACCGTGGCCTACTACAACCGCTTTGCCGGCATCGGTCGCGACCCCCAGTTCCACAAAAACCAGCGCTATCTGCGGCCCCTGCAGGGGCCGCCCTACCGGGTGTGGGACCTGTCGACCGACCGCGCCTTTTTCACCGCCCACACCTTCGGTGGCCTGCATACCGATGTCGACGGCCGGGTGATCGACAGTTTCGGCGAGGCGAGTCCCTGCCTGTACGCCGCGGGGCGCAACTCCGCTGGTTTGCCCGGGGCGCCCTACATCGCCAGTGGCCTGTCGCTGGGCGATGGCAGTTATTTCGGTCGGCGCGCGGGTGCGGCAGCGGCGGCGGAGGGCGGACGGTGAAGGTGAGTCGCCACCTGGTCGTTCGCCTGACTGCGGTGCTGGCGTTACTGTGGTGGCCACCCCTGTGCGGCGCGCCACTGGAGTCGGGACCAGCGGCGACCACTGACGCACAGCAGGCCGCGGAACCGACAGCACTGGTGGGCGACGTGGAGCGTGGCCGGCTGGTATTTGGCCCCTGCCGTGCCTGCCACTACCCGGACCCGGCCATGGGGCACAACAACGGTCCCAATCTCTACCGGATTTTTGGTAAGGTCGCCGGTAAGCAGCCCGGGTTTGCGGATTACTCGGACACCTTCAGGAACGCCGGGTTTGTGTGGACACCCAGGTTGCTGGAGGTGTGGCTGGCCAATCCCCGGGGCATGATCCCGGATACCACCATGATGAGCCTGGGGGTGCCCGACCCCCAGCGTCGCGCCGACCTGATCGCCTACCTGAAAGTCGCCACGGTGCGCGCGGCGCCAACAACGTACAAGGATGATGACAACAGTGACGATAGCGACTGATACCGCTTTGCGCTCGGTGCTCTACATGCCCGGCGCCAACCAGCGGGCCATGGACAAGGCCCGCGACTTGCCCTGCGATGCGGTGGTATTCGACCTGGAGGACGCGGTGGCGCCCGACGCCAAGGCGGCGGCCCGGGACGCGGTGGCGGCCCAGCTCGGCGCCGGCGGTTACGGCAGCCGCCAGCTGGTGGTGCGCTGCAACGGGCTCGGCACGCCCTGGGGCCGGGACGACCTGCGCGCCATGGCGGCCACCGGCGTTGACACCCTGTGCCTGCCCAAGGTGGAAAGCGAAGGGGAGCTCGACAGCGTCTGCTCGGTGCTGGCAGGGGCCGGCCGCAGCGACATCCGCCTGTGGCCCATGCTGGAAACCCCGGCGGGCATTGCCGCGGCCCGGGACATCGCCCGCCAGCGGGCGGTGGGCGCCCTGGTCATGGGCACCACCGACCTGGCCTCCGAGCTGGGCGTGCCCCACCGGCCCGACCGGCTCGGCCTGTGCTACGCCCTCGGCGAGGCGGTGCTGGCGGCCCGGCTGGCGGGGGTCGCGGTGTTGGATGGCGTCTACCTGGATTTCAAGGACAGCGCCGGCTTTCGCGCCATCTGCGAGCAGGGGCGGGCGCTGGGCTTCGACGGCAAGACCCTGATTCACCCCTCCCAGATCGACGCCGCCAACACCGTGTTCGGCCCCACGCCAGAGGCGGTGGCCTGGGCGGAGCGGGTGCTGGAGGCCTGGGCCGCAGCGGAGCGGGAAGGGAAGGGGCTGGCCGTGCTCGACGGCAAGCTGGTGGAGACCATGCACGTGGACGAGGCGCGTCGCACCCTAGCGCTGGCGAGACAGATTGCCGGGCGGGGGTAGGGTCAATGGCACTGACTTAAGGCCTACAGCCGCACTAGGCCGCTGGTTCCAGCCTCGCTGGTCGCGACCGTAAGCGACAGGGATGTCGCGATCGAGCCCCCAGGGATGGGTTCACGGCGTGTCGCGACCAGCGAGGCTGGAACCCGCGGCCGGGTAAAATGCGCCTGAACTAGGCCCTGGCTGCCTTAAGTCAGCGCCATTGGGGGTCGGGTAGGGACTAAATTCAGTGCGCGTGGTTGCAATGCCGTTTAGTTAAAGTGCTTGAACCGGCGCCGAAGCGGGCATGGCCTGTCGGGACACGCCGTGAAAACGTCCATGCCGGCTCGCGCCCGGCATTCATGCCTCGCACGGTCCCGCCAGGCCACCGGCGTGCCGACCTGCAGCTCGCCGGTGCCAACGCCTCTGGCCACCGGCCCCAGCACCACCATCTGCTCTTTTCCAGTTGCACCGCGGCAATCGCGAAGGGCTCGAAGGGCTCCGCCGCCATGCTGCGTTGGGACCAGTTCTGACACCCGGCCCACCCCTTACTCGTTGCCGGTCATATCCTCGCGGATGGCGCTGGCAATATCGTCGCTCAGCTGCGCCAGCATCCGGCTGAAGGCGCTGGAGATGGCGGCGCCGTCGATATCGCTGCCGGCCCCCTGGTAGCGGCCGATGCGGCGCATCACTTCCCCGCCACTGGCGGGCTTGTACACCCGCCACGCCGCCACCAGCCGGGTGCCACCGGGTTTGGCGTCCAGCGCGAGCAGCCACAGCTGTACGCCGTAGTCCGGGATGTCACTGCCACGCCAGGGGAAGGGGCGGATGTTCTGGGTGTCCAGGGCGCCCGCCAGATTGAGGCCCAGCACCCGGGTGATGCCCGCTTGCAGGGGTTCCGCCCAGCGCTCGAAGCTGGCGATGTGCAGCTGGTTGTCGTCGCGCATGAACACCATGCTGTTACGGTTCAGGTACTGGGGGATCTCCACCGGCCCGATGCCGATGGCCGGCGTGACCCCGCTGCCGCCATCGGACACCGCGGAGAGGCGGTAGTAGTTGCTGTGGGGCGTACTGCCACAGGCGCCAAGCATCAGGCACAGCAGTAGCGCAGGTGCCAGGGAAAGGCGTGTCAAAGAGTTCATGGCTTGTCCTCGCTCTTGCCGCGCAGCAGGGCCTCGGGCTGTTCTTCCAGGGTTTTGGCCAGCAGTTGCAGGGCGCGGCCGGCTTCCGCCAGCTCATCCAGCGCCCTGTTGACTTCGTAGACTGTGGGTGAGTCGCTCGATACCAACTGCTCGATGCCGCTCATCGCGCCGTTGAAGGAGGTGATGGCCCTCTCCAGGCCCGCCAGGCTGCGCTCCAGGCTCGCCGACAGCCTGGGCAGCTCGCCATTGATGGTATCCAGGGTGGTGTTGGCGTTGTCCAGCACAGTGTCAAGCCGTGGTTCGGCGCGCGCCAGGGCGGTGCGCAGGTCCTGGCCGAGCCCGGCCATGGACTGGAAAGTGGCCTGGATGTCCCCCGGCAGGGACTGGAAACGCGCATCGGTGATGACCATCTTCAGGCCGGTGGCAATATCCGTGATGTCACTGGCCAGCCGGGTGAAGTCGAGGTCCTCGATCTGTCGGCTGAGCTTCTGCAGTTCGGTGGGAATCGAGGGAATCTGGATGTGGGGGGAATCCAGTTCCACCAGGTCGGGGGTCGTGTCCGGGTAGAAGTCCAGCGCGACATAGAGCAGGCCGGTCAGCAGGCTCTGGGTGTTGAGCTGGGCGCGCATGCCCCGCTTGATCAGCTTGTCGGTGATTTCCTCGAAGCTGCCTTCGCCGGTCTGGACCTGGATATTGCTGGAGAGGATGTCGGCCTCGACCGTGGTGATGGGACTGGCGCCGCCGTTGTCGAGGATGAGGTTGATATCCACCACCTGGCCAACCTCGACGCCGCGCAGGGAGACCGGGGCGCCCACCGACAGCCCCTTGA
>JBKDZQ010000127.1:0-3978 GCA_047971325.1 Parahaliea sp. | reverse complement strand
AGACCCTCGCAGCCTTCCAGCTCTTCCTTGAGTTCGGTCGAGGGCAGCAGGCCGGGACCCATCCACAGGTTGAGCTCACAGAGCTCGGCCAGTTCCTGAAAACGCTTTCCGGGGAGCTGGTGAGTCACAAAAACTTTCTTGTTCATGGTTCTGAGCATAGCCGAATGTCGCTATTGAGCGCGGTTGTCAGTTGCCGGGCCCGGTACCAAAGCCCACTGAAGTCACTGTCACTTGAGCATAGTGCAAAGTCATTTTTTTCAAAATAGTGCTGGATCACAAAATGGCCTTTTGCTCCCGCCATTCACCGGAAAAAGCCAGAAAACCGCTGAAAAACGAAGGTAATACCCCTGCCTGCAGGCTATCGGCGGCCACATATCCCGACTATGATGAATACATGTCTATCTCGCGTACCTGGCCCGAAGACGGGAACACGCCCGGTGCGCGGCAGTCCAATATCGATCGGCCGGGCACTCATCCGGCTGCTGGCAGGTTGAGTTATGACAAACGACGATCAGAGCATCAATGGCGATATCGGCAGGCGCGTGGTCGTCGATACCGGGCAGATGCCCTGGAGCACCGGCTTCCGGGCCGGCGTGGAGCAGAAGGTGCTGCATCGCGTGGGGCCGGTGGAGACCGCCCAGCTCACCGCCATTGTGCGCTACGAACCCGGCACCCGCCTGCCGCGCCAGGACACGCTCGAGGGCGAGGAAACCCTGGTATTGGAGGGCACCCTGTCCAACAAGCAGGGCGACTGGCCGGCGGGGAGCTACCTGCTCAACCCCGCTGGCTTCCACCACAGCTCGTGGACCGAGCAGGGCTGCACCCTGTTCGTGAAACTGCGGCAGTACCCGGGCAGCGGCCGCGACCAGATCGCTGTACAGTCCCGCGACCTGCCCTGGCAGCTCTCGGTGCGCCGCAACGCCCAGTGGAAAAAGCTCTACGCCCAGGAACCCTATACCGACTTCATGCGCCTGGAAGCCTGGGACACACCCGCCGAGCTGGGCCAGCTCAACTTTCCCCGCGGCGTGGAATTGCTGGTCATCAAGGGCGGCTTTGCCGACGCCCTCGGCCAGTACGACACCCACAGCTGGTTGCGGATTCCCGCCGGTGGCTCGCTGGCCCCCAGCAGTGACGGCTACTGCGAGCTGTACATCAAGGAAGGCGGCTTCACCTACCTGCAACAGGCTCCCGAGGCCGAGCTGCCACCCCGGGCGGCGGGAGCCTAGTCACCGCCGCCCCAGCGGTGCTTCAGATCGTTACCCCGCCGTCCACCACAATACATTCACCGTTGGTGTAGCTGCTGGCATTGGACACCAGGTAGAGCACGGTACCGGCCATTTCCTCCGGCTCGGCGTGGCGCTGCAGGGGAATGCGCTCGGTTACCGATTTGTAGATGTCCTCGTTGTCGAACAAGGCACCGGCGAATTTGGTCTTGGTCAGACCCGGCAGCAGTGCGTTGCAGCGGATGCCCAGAGGGCCGCACTCCCTGGCAAAGGCCTTGGTCATGCTGACCACCGCGGCCTTGGTGATGGAGTAGATGCCCTGCATCGGCCCCGGCTGCAGGGCGTTGATGGAGGCAGTGTTGACGATCACCCCGCCCCCCTGCTCGCGCATCATCCGGCCGGCCTCGATGCACATGAAAAAGTAGCCGCGGATATTCACCTCCACCGTCTTGTTGTAGGCGGCCAGATCGGTGTCCAGAATGTGGCCGAAATAGGGATTGGTAGCGGCGTTGTTGACGCAGATATCGAGCCGGCCGTGGCGTTCGCGAATATGAGCGAAGACCGCGGCGATATCGTCCATATTGCCCACATGGCAGGCGAAGGCCTCGGCGCTGCCGCCAGCGGCGACAATGCCATCCGCCACCCGCTGACAATCCTCCAGCTTGCGGCTGGAGACAATCACATGGGCCCCCTGTTCTCCCAGCAGCTTCACCACGGCCTCGCCAATACCGCGGCTGGCGCCACTGACAAAGGCAATTTTTCCTTTAAGATCAAATAATTGAGTTGACACTGGCCTTTCTCCTCGGATTGCTTGACTACGGCGACTGTTTTTTGAATTTCTAGTATGTCAAAGAGGCTATCATACCAAGCTGGCAGGAAATGTCATCCGCGTGATAAAGCGGCGAGGCCGGAGCACGGGACGGTGGCGCCCCTCAAGCACCTTCCCTGCCACCCTGCCAGCGTTCCACCTGCGGCAGCTCCAGGCCGAACAGGTCCAGCGCTCGCCCGACGCTCTGGGTAACCATATCATCGAGGCTGGCGGGGCGGGTATAAAAGGCGGGCACTGGCGGGGCGATGATGGCGCCCATCTCCGACAGGGCGGTCATGGTGCGCAGGTGGCCGGTATGCAGGGGGGTCTCCCGCAGCATCAGTACCAGGCGGCGGCGCTCCTTGAGCACTACGTCGGCGGCACGGGTCAGCAGGCTGGAGGTGACACCGGTGGCGATTTCCGACATCGTCCGCACCGAGCAGGGGGCCACCAGCATGCCGCCGGTCACAAAGGAGCCGCTGGCAATGGCGGCACCAACGTTCTTCACCGGGTAGACGACACTGGCCAGGGCCTCAACCGCCTCCATTGCCATGTCCAGCTCGTGGTGGGCGGTCAGGCGCGCCGAGGGGCTGATGACCAGGTGTGTTTCCACCCCGGCCTCCCGCAGCAACTGCAGGGCACGCACGCCGTAAAGCGTGCCGGAGGCGCCACTGATGCCGATTATCAGACGCTGGGTCATGGCCGGACCTGTCGCTGTGGGAAAGAGCGGCACTGTAGCAGGGCCGGTGACGGAATTCACTGGCGGGCGGGCACCGGGTAAGCTGTGCCTGTCTGTCGCGCCATATCCCGCAAAATCACGGAACAGCACTGATGCCACCACTGACCACCGAGCGCCTGCTGATGGCAGCACTCACCCCCAACGACGCCCCGCACATGCTGGCAGTGCTCAACGACCCCGATTTCATCGCCAACGTGGCCGACCGCGGGGTGCGCACCCTGGCGCAGGCACGCCGCTACATCGAGGACGGCCCCATTGCCAGCTACCGCGAACACGGCTTTGGCATGTACGCGGTACGCCTGCGCGAGAGCGGGGAATTCCTCGGCCTGTGCGGGCTGGTCAAGCGCCCCCAGCTGGCGGATGTGGACATCGGCTACGGTTTTCTGCCCGCCGCCCGCGGCCGCGGCCTGGCGCTGGAGGCGGCGAGGGCGGTGTGGACCCACGCCACCGGCGACCTTGGCCTGCAACGGCTGGTCGCCATTGTCAGCCCCCACAACGCAGCCTCCATCCGTCTGCTGGAAAAGCTCGGCCTGCGCTACGAGGGCCAGGTGCAACTGGGTCCGGAGGATCCCCTCCTGCGGCTTTACGGCTGGCGGGCGCAAACAGCGGAGCCCGTTCAGAAACGGTAGCGCAGCCCCGCTTCCAGGCTGCGCCCAGCCTCCGGCGCCACCTGGCGCCGGAAAGAGGTACTGAGGCGGATGTCCTGGTCGCCGAGATTGCACAGGGCCGCAAACAGCGTGAGCTGGCCACGGTCCAGGGTCGCATCGTAATCCACCCCGACATCCCAGCGGGTGTAGCCAGCGGTGGGTGCCTCGGCGGGACTAGGGCGGTGCTGGGCGGCGGCATTCACCACCCGGCTCCACAGCGACAGCGCCTCACCCTGCCAGGCCAGGCGAATACCCGCGCGGCGCGGCGGCAGGCGCGGCACTGCCTCTGCATCATCCAGTTCGCCACGCACCAGGTCGCCGACCAGGTGCAGTCGCAGCTCGCCCTGGCGCAGGCTGGCCAGAGTGAACTCGGCGCTCAGTTCCAGCCCGGAGAAAGTGGCGTCGCGCTGGCTGTAAGAACCTGTTTACGATTTTTTTCTATCCTTAATAATAGGGGGATGAAGAGAACAAAGTACGCCAGCGATATCAGCAGAGAGCAGTTTGCCGAGATAGAGCCACTATTGCGTAGTGTGCGGCGCAGTACCAAACCGACGACGGTAG
>JBKDZQ010000126.1:0-1518 GCA_047971325.1 Parahaliea sp. | reverse complement strand
TCACTGTGCCACTGGCCAGCAGCAGGGCGAGTCCCAGGGGCTGGATTTTTCGTGTAAACATGTTGCGCTCCTCAAAGAGATGATCGTGTCACTGTGGGTGCTTGCGCTGTCGGCGCAGTGCGGTTCCCGGTAAGCTCAGCAAAGGGCGTGCCAGGTGTGCAGAGCGTGAGTCTCTGGGGGCAGCAGAGCCGCGCCATACCTGGGCTGGAACGGTTTGGTGAGGGCGGGCACCGGGGTCGGGGACGGGGGGCGCGGCCGGTATTTTTGTAAAAACGAAAACCGCCCTTGGTAAAAACTACCGTTCAGGGGGTGTTGCCGGAGGAGGAGGAGAGCGCCGGGCCGCTTAGCCCAGGGATTTTTCCCCGGATTCCACGCTCTGCATGATCAGGGTGTTGATGGTCATCGGCCCGACACCGCCAGGCACCGGGGTGTAGGCGCGGGCGCGCTCCCTGAGCGGACCGAGTTCGACATCGCCCACACCGCCGGGGTGATAGCCGGCGTCGACTACCACCGCACCGTCCCTGATCCACTGGGCCCGGATAAACTCCGGCTTGCCCACCGCGCCCACCAGAATGTCGGCCTGTTTGACCAGCTCGGGAAGGTTCCGGGTGCGCGAGTGGCAGATGGTGACGGTGGCGTTCTTCTGCAACAGCATCATGGCCATGGGTTTGCCCAGGATGGGGCTGCGGCCCACCACCACCGCGTGCCTGCCCTCGATGTCGATGTCGTAGGCGGCCAGCAGGCGCATGATGCCCTGGGGTGTGGCGCAGCCGTAGGCCGGCTCGCCCATGGCCATGCGGCCAAAGCCCAGGCAGGTCACCCCGTCCACGTCCTTTTCCAGGGCAATGGCGTCAAAACAGGCGCGTTCGTCGATTTGTGCCGGTACCGGATGTTGCAGCAAAATGCCGTGTACATCGGGGTTGGCGTTGAGTTCACCGATCCTGGCCAGCAGTTCGGCGGTGGTGGTGGTGGGCAGCTCCACCGCCATTGAGTCCATGCCCACCCGGCGACAGGTGCTGCCCTTCATCTTGACGTAGGTGGCCGAGGCCGGGTCGTCACCCACCAGGATGGTGGCGAGGATGGGGGTCTTGCCGCCGGATTTGGCCTTCAGTGCCTCCACGCGTGCAAGCAGGGCGACTTCAGTTTGCTGGGCGATGGCCTTGCCATCGAGAACAGTGGCAGACATGGAATTCCCTCCTGAAAAAGGCGCGCATTGTCCCACGGGGCCATCTGCCGATGGAAGAGAAATGCCGGCAAAGCCACTCCCAATATTGGGGAATCCCTCGTTGACGCTGTCCCGTGTCGTGAGTCTCATGCGCCTCCTGAAATCGAGGGGGCGCCCAGGCGGTTCATTACAGCGCTCGCGACCAATGTTCGGGGTATAGCGCCGTCTGGTAGCGCGCCTGCTGTGGGAGCAGGATGTCGGGAGTTCGAATCTCTCTACCCCGACCAACTTCCCGCCACAATCCGGGAGGTGGGCAACAACGATCTCACTAGTCAGCAGTGGTGGCCGGAGCT
>JBKDZQ010000125.1:0-4523 GCA_047971325.1 Parahaliea sp. | reverse complement strand
TGGTGGGCGATGGCTTTCATACTGTCGTAAAGGGGAGTCGGGCTGATACCGGCGCTGGGAAAGCCGGAGCTGGCTGGGTTTCCAGTGCTGAATCAGGCTTGATGTCGGGTGGAGGGTTAGTTCGCCGCTGCTGGATCCCTGGTCAGGTATTCCACTGTCTGCTTTTCGAGAAGATATTCGCGCGTCCAGTCGACGAAGGGATTGGCTGTTGCTCGGGAACCTTCGCGTTCGATATGGGCTTTGGCTCCCCAGCGTCGATTGTGACTCATGCCTTTTTCACTGGGTGTTCCGCTGTAGAGTTCGGCCAGTCCTGGCAGTGTTGGAGTGCCACCGTCGGAGATTGTAGCAGGCCCTTCGAAGTGTGACAGGTTTTTGATGTCCTGGGAGATGTTCAGGCCGGGATTGCCGCAGCCGCGCAGGCCGAGGGTGACGGCCCTGGTTGCGTTAGCGTAGCCGTCCCCCTGCACGAAAGGACTGTAGGCGAGCCTGCCGTCACGATTGATGGCGGGTTCCGCGCTTGAAGTGAGTTTGCATTTCAGGTCGTCGGGAGAAAGATCCGGTTCGAGCTGCAGTAGCAATGCAATAATTCCGCTGACCAGGGCGCTGGCCTGGGAAGTCCCGGTCATTACGAATTCACCGCTGCTGACCAGATAGTCGGGATGATCCAGTGTCAGGGAGGAGCCCGGGCGTGTGATTCCTGCGATATGGCCGCCCGGGGCCACTATATCCGGCTTGATATGAGCGCTGGGAGTGGGGCCACGTGATGAAAAGTCCGGTATGTAGTCGTCATTGCGATCCTCGGGGGTCCAGGAGTCGGTGACGGCGCCGACGGTTATGACGTAGGGCAGGTTGCCGGGGGAGCCGACGGTCATGTCGGCGGGCCCTTCGTTGCCAGCGGCGGCGACCACCGCGATGCCGGCTGCCCAGGCGCGCATTACCGCCTGGTTGACAGGGTCCAGCCAGTAGGGCCAGCGTGGGCGTGCGGCAAATGAGAGGTTGAGTACGCGGATACCCAGTGCCTCCCGCTGGTCCACGATCCACTGGATGCCGCGCACGATATCGAGGAAGTCACCCTGGCCGGTCTTGTTGAAGGCTTTGACCGCTACAATGTCCACATCGGGGGCCATGCCCATATAGCTGTCGGGCGGCGCACCTTGCCGAGTCACTTTACCGCTGTGGGCGAGCACGCTGGTCATGTGGGTGCCGTGCCCGCTCTCGTCGAAAACGACTTCCCCGGCCAGGTCGCGAATGGCGTCATAGCGACCGCGAATGCGGTAGCGGCCCTGTGTGTCCTGACTTAGTGCAGAGTGCTCCCACAGTCCGGAGTCGAGCACGGCTATGGTGACCCCGAGTCCGGTGACACCCAACTGGTGCAGTGTCGCAGCCCCGGCGACAGCCGGGTAGTAGGTATCGCTGCCATAGCTTGTATAGCCAGGGATCAGGGACGTTTCACAGTCCTGCTGGAAGTTTGCCTTGAGGCTGATGTCGGACTGGAGGGGAGGGGAATCGGCGTTGCCACTGGTAAAGCGCAGTTCCAGAAAGGTTTTGCCGCCCGGTTCCAGGGTGTGTGTTACGGAGGGGCGCAGGAGGGTCGCGCCCTCCTGGGTGATCGCTTCCCGGGTAAAAGGCAGTGGCTCGCCGTTGTAGCGGAGTTCCTTGAGTTCGCCAAGCTGTCCGGGCCAGGCTGCCTGTAACGTGGTCAGCGTGGCTGGTAGCTCGCCCTTGTTGTACAGGCGCCACTGCAGGCTGTATGGACCAATTTCCAGCTCCAGCGCGCCACCGACGTTGCAGGAGGTGTCCGCTGCCGGCTCCGCGGGGGCGAAGGACAGGTCGTCGATGTAACGGGAGACCAGTGGCGATTCGGCTATCCGGGTGAGCTGCTCCCTGGAGACCAGTGCGCCCACTGCATTGATGATGTGCAGCTCGTGAGTTACCGTGCCGCCGTTGCAGCGCACCAGCTCGGCCAGCGCAGTGCTGGATTCGCCCTGCAGCATGACTTTCAGCGATTGTTCCGCACGGCTGCCGGTCGGGGCCAGCAGCACGCCGCCGAGTATCAGCATCAGTGGCAGAAAGTGCGTCACAGTGATTGTTCGATAGCCGCCAGTGTCTGCCGGTAGTTCTGAGTGAGCACTGTGGGAACATCTTCGGGATACACGGGCCTGGAAAAGAAGTATCCCTGCAGCAGTTCGCAGTTGCGCTGCAGAAGGAAGCGGAGTTGGTCCTCGGTTTCAATGCCCTCGGCGATGACCCGCAGGTTCAGCGATTTCGACAGGGCGAGGATGGCATCGACAATCGCGGCTCCATCGGCGCTGCCAAGATCGGTGATAAAGCTCTTGTCAATTTTCAGGGTGTCGATGGGAAAGCGCTTCAGATAGCTCAGTGAAGAATAGCCGGTGCCGAAGTCATCCACCGCCAGGGCCAGTCCCAGTGTCTTGAGTTCGCGCAGTTTGTCGGTATTGGATTCGGCGTCGGTCATGATGGCGCTTTCGGTCAGTTCGATCTCCAGCCGTTCCGCCGGCAATCCGGCACGGTTCAAAATGG
Source organism: Parahaliea sp. (assembly GCA_047971325.1). Classification (GTDB taxonomy): domain Bacteria; phylum Pseudomonadota; class Gammaproteobacteria; order Pseudomonadales; family Halieaceae; genus Parahaliea. The sequence continues at coordinate 1,982 of JBKDZQ010000125.1, read as the reverse complement.
TGGCAAAGCGCTGCGCGAGATCGTGCTGGCTGAACTGGATGGAGGATACGTTTACGCTAACGCGGAACTGGGGTAGCGACAGGGTGTTCCAGTGTTCGCAGTGGCGCGCGACTTCCTCCATCACCCACTCACCAAGTTCGATAATCTGTCCGGTGCGTTCGGCTACCGGAATGAACTCCGTGGGTGAGACAATCCCCCGCTGGGGGTGTTTCCAGCGCAGCAGGGCCTCCATGCCCACGACTTCCCCATCGGCTGAAGATACCTGTGGCTGGTAGCGCAACTCGAGCTCGTGGTTGCGCATGGCGTGGCGCAGCTCTTCTTCCATTTTGAGCTGTTCCACGGCCCGGGCGTTCATTTCTTCATTGTAGAAGCGGTAGCAGGATCGCCCCTCGGCCTTGGCCGCATACATGGCGGTGTCGGCATTACGTACGAGACTGTCCGGGTCAGTGCCGTCCTGGGGGTACAGGGCGATACCGATGCTGGGAGTGACCACGGGATTGTGCGACTGCAGGGCGATCGGTTCGGACAGGCTGCGCAGCAACCGTCGGGCAATGGATTCCACGTGGCTGGCGCCAGGCACCTCGGAAAGGATTACCGTGAACTCATCTCCCCCCAGGCGAGCTATTTCAGTGCCGGGCCCGGCATCCTCCTCGAAATCGGAATTGCCGTCGGCGACGTAGCTTACGGTGTCGCCCTGGCGCAGCTCGGTGCTCAGGCGCTTGGCGATTTCCACCAGCAGGCGGTCGCCGCGACCGTGGCCGATGGAATCGTTGATGCGTTTGAAATGGTCCAGATCGATAAAGATCAGGGCGGCGTGCGTGCCCCGTCGCTGGCTGCGCTTGAGAATGCGGTTCAGCTGTTCGTTGAAGCTGCGACGGTTGGGCAGGTTGGTCAGCGGGTCGTAATAGGCGAGGTAGCGCAGGCGGTCTTCCTGCCGTTTGAGGGCATTGAGGGCATTGCTCGCGCGCAGCAGGTACTGCACGTCTCGCCCCAGCAGTGACCAGTTGACTGGCTTGGTTTTGTACTGGGTGGCGCCGGCTTCGAAGCCGTGGTCGATCGATTGCCGGTCATCGGAGCCGGTGACGATCATGATCGGGATGGATTCCCCCTGGTGCATCTGGCGAATGCGCCGGCAGACTTCCAGGCCGCTCATGCCAGGCATTTCCACGTCCAGGAAAACCCGGTCGGGGCGTTCGCGCACAAATTTGTCGATGGTTTCGGGGCCGTTACTGGCTTCTATGACCATCATGTCCTCAGCTTCCAGACATTGTCGGGTGAGCAGCCGGCCGTTGGAGTCGTCGTCACTGACCAGTACTTTCGCACGCAGCCTGGTGGGAAATTTGGGAGCCATGAGTGGGGTTGATTGGGCTGCTTCCATAGACCGCTAGGCTATCATTACTGAATAGGCAAGCCTAGGGTCGTGCTCCCTGCGCGAAACGCCGCTTGAGCCTGAAAAACTGTGGTTTTTGCACCTGGAAAGATGGCGCGCTGGCGCAATTCTCTTGATGCCTCCCATGTCATCGGTGGGTACTTCCATCTGCGCCCTGACAGCGGCTGTCGTGTCCGTCGCAACAACGATCACCGGGGCGACGAATCGCCCAAACGAAAGCCCGGTGATATAGCAGACAGTCTGTGTTTTCACTGAAGCCCCTAGTTGAAATTGTCGGGGGTTTTATTCAGACACCCCGTTTTTCTGCATGCCCACGGCCTTCATTATGTGAAGGCCATTTCTGGTTTTTTATAGATAGAAGTTATACGCAGGTACCATGGCAAATTCCAGTGCTATTTTATGAACTTTGGCTCTAATAGCATTGAATTTGTTTAAATTCGTCGGGAAATTCTTTTTGCCCCGTCACGGTGGGACCTGGTCGGTGATTTGCGCCTGAAAACCGCCCGGGTTCTCTCAGTGTCCTGTTATGGCGCGGATACGTTTGAGGTAGTCCTGCCCGTTGTTCAGCACTCGCTCGCGCTGCAGTTGTTCC
>JBKDZQ010000124.1:0-2190 GCA_047971325.1 Parahaliea sp. | reverse complement strand
GGCAGTGGCTGGGCGGGCGCTTCGCCAGGCCAGCACTGGAACAGGAGCTGGTCCAGGTGGCCGCCGGCCTCAAACACTACTACGAGACCGGGCAGCTTGCCTCCGACGCAGACCGGGCGCGACTGGCGGCGAGTGTCACGGTGCTCGCCGCTGGCCAGTAGCGGTTACAGAAGGGCCATCATGGTTTCGGCGGAACTGACATCGACGCCGGGGCCGGGTTCCACGTTCAGATGAGTAATGCTGCCGTCCTCCACCAGCATGGCATAGCGCTGGCTGCGGGTGCCAAGACCGAAACCTCGGCCGTCCAGCTCCAGTCCCAGGGCGGCGGTGAAGTCGCCGTTGCCATCGCCCAGCATGAGGATTTCCTCGGCGTTCTGGGCCTTGCCCCAGGCGTCCATGACGAAGGCATCATTCACCGACACACAGGCGATGGTGTCGACCCCCCTGGCCTTGATCTTGTCGGCGTTGACCACGTAGCCGGGCAGGTGGGTCAGGCTACAGCCGGGGGTAAAGGCCCCCGGTACGGCGAACAACAGTACCTTCTTGCCCTTGAAGATGTCGTCGGTGCTGATATCGACGGGGCCTTCGCTACCCATGGTTTTCAGCTTGGCTGCGGGGATGGTGTCACCGGCCTTGATGCTCATGGTGTATCTCCTGAAACAGTGAATTTGGGGGTGTTGCCTGCGATACCCACCAAGCTTAGCAGATGAGCCTGGAACTGCGCTGTCCTTTGTGCGATGGAGCGGATCACCGGGGCTATTGCCGCGACCGGCGCCGTGATTACCGCCGCTGTCAGAGCTGTGGACTGGTTTTCGTGCCGCCGCGGTTTTATCTCGATACCGGGGCCGAGCGCGCCGAATACGACCGGCACGACAACCGTGTGGACGACCCCGCCTACCGCCGCTTCCTCGGGCGACTGGCCGACCCGCTGCTGGTGCGCCTGCCGCCCGGGTCGAGGGGACTGGATTTTGGCTGTGGCCCGGGGCCGGCGCTGGCGGCGATGCTGGAGGAGGCCGGTCACCGGATGTGGTGCTACGACGTGTTCTACTGTCCCGACCCGGCGCCGCTGGCGCTCGACTACGACTTCATCTGCGCCACCGAAGTGGTGGAGCACCTGCACCGGCCTGGTGAGGAACTGGGTCGCCTGTGGCAGCGCCTGCGCCCCGGAGGCATGCTGGGGGTGATGACCAAGCTGGTGCGCGACCGGGAAGCCTTTGCCGGCTGGCACTACAAGAATGACCCCACCCATGTGTGCTTTTTCAGCGCGGCCACCTGGCGCTGGTGGGCGCGTCGCCAGCATGCCGGGCTGACCCTGATCGGTGCCGATGTAATACTGCTGCACAAGGCCGGCGGCTGATCAGTTGCCCTCGGCCTGCGCCAGCATGCTGGTGTAGATCTGTTCGCAGTCGCGGTAGAAGCTGAGCTCCTCGTCACCCAGGTAGGGCGCCACCATGGTCATCAGTTGCAGTACACCCTGGTGGATAATGATCTGTGGGTCGCGCTCGCCAAGCAGTAGCTGGTCGTAGTTGAACCAGAAGTTCAGGGCGAGGGTCATGTTGTCCACCAGTCCCACCAGTTGCTGGCCCTTGGTGTCGATCACCGACTGATCCAGCAGGGCCTTGCAGATGGCGAACAGCGCGGCCCGCTTGAGCTGCACCAGCCGGCGCAGGCCACGCCGCAGATCCGGGTAGCGCTGCATCAGGTTGTCGATGTTGTGGTAGAAAAATCGGTACTGGTACATTTCCTCCATCACCACATAGAGAAAGTACCAGTTTCTTTCCACATCGCCGCGATCCGCCGACAGGGGTTGCTCGATGGGGGCGGTGAGGGTGGAGCCTAGCGCCAGTTCATACTGCTGAAACAGCTCGGCGATGATGTCGTCCTTGCCCTTGAAGTGGTAATAGAGATTGCCCGGGCTGATGTCCATCTCGTTGGCGATGTCCACGGTGGTGGTATTTGACTCGCCTTCGTTGTTGAACAGGGCAAGGCTGGTGACCAGTATGCGGTCCCGGGTCTTCATCGGGCCTCAGCGGCCGCTGCGTCCAGCGGCTTTTTTCCTGGTGGCCGGCTTGCTGGTGGTGGTTTTTTTCTTCGCCGCAGAGGGCTTCGCGGTGGCCGTGGCCTTGCGCCTGGTGCCCGTCTTGCGCGGTGCCGGGGTGGCGACATCCAGTGCCTGGCACAGGGCATCGA
>JBKDZQ010000123.1:0-3043 GCA_047971325.1 Parahaliea sp. | reverse complement strand
AGTGAAGCGCCTGCTGGCAGAGGATATCGGCGGCCGGCTGGTGGGCAATGTGGCGCTGACCGACGAAGCCGGCAGCCTGCTGAGCTTCTTCGCCACCCCCCTGTGGGTGCTGACCGGCCGCCAGGGCCCCTTCCTGGGCGGGCTCATCCCCCCCGCCGGAGTGTCCGCCGCCGACATCGCCTCCTGCAGCCGCTTTGGCGAGCGCATTCGCAAGGTGCTGGAGAGCGACGGCCAACTGGACCAGACACTGCTGGGAGGCCTGGGCGCCGTTACCATCAACGAATCGCTGATTGCCAGCGAAAAGGCCGGGCGCCGCGCCTTCCGCCTGTGGGGTCGGCTGCTGCGCTCACTCGGCCCGCCCGGCAGCTGGCGCAGGAAGCCCGTTCTGGCAATCTATTCCGTGTTCCTGGTGCTGATGATCGTGACCGTGGTGCCCCTGGGCATGCTGGTCAAAAAACTGCTGGCACCCTTCACCCGAGGGCACATCGCGCAGCAGAAGCACTACTACAGTGCACCTTCTGGTGAGAGCACGGACCAGCAGGCGCGCCTGGCGAAGCACAACCCGGCGCGCACGCTGTCCCGATGAACACTGTCTACATCACCTCGGTGGCCACGGCCCTGCCCAACCAGCCCGTCGACAACGAGCAGATGGAAGCACTGCTGGGCCTGGCGGGGGGCAGACCCTCCCGCGCCAGGCGACTGGTACTGAAAAGCAACGGCATCCAGCAACGCTATTACGCCATCGACCCGGACTCGGGCGAGCCCACCCACACCAACGCCCAGCTCACCGCCGAGGCCGTTCGCGGACTCGCCGACGCCCCGCCCATCGACTGCCTGGCCTGCGGCACCAGCCTGCCGGACCAGCTGCTGCCCAACCATGCGGTCATGGTGCAGGGTGAGCTCGGCAACCCGCCCTGCGAGGTGATCGCCACCAGCGGGGTCTGCCTGGCGGGCATGACCGCCCTCAAGTACGCCTGGCTGGCGGTGGCCAGCGGCAATCACCAGCACGCCGTGGCCACGGGCTCGGAACTCGTCTCTGGCCTGATGCGCGGCCACTTTTTCGCCGCCGAGGCGGAGCACCGGGCCGCCTCAATGACAACCCGGCCGGAAATCGCCTTCGAGAAGGATTTTTTGCGCTGGATGCTCTCCGACGGCGCCGGCGCGCTCAGCCTGCAGCCACGGCCCGCGGACCGGGGCCTGTCGCTGCGCATCGACTGGATCGACATTCGCTCCTTCGCCAATGAGATCGAAACCTGCATGTACGCCGGAGCCCAGAAGCGGGAAGACGGCAGCTTGCTGGGCTGGGCCGCAACGCCATGGCAGGACTGGCTGCCGCAATCCGTTTTCGCCATCAAGCAGGATGTAAAGCTGCTGAACGACAATATTGTTCGGCTGACCGTGGAGCGCTTGCTGCCGGATTTGATCGCCAAACACACCCTGCGCGCCCAGACCATCGACTACTTCCTGCCCCACTACTCCTCTGGCTTCTTCCGCCAGCCCCTCTACGAGGCCATGGCGCGCTGTGGCCTTGAAATTCCCTACCAGCGCTGGGCGAGCAACCTGGTGCACAAGGGCAATACCGGCGCCGCCTCCATCTACATCATGCTGGATGAGCTGTTTCATTCCGGCCGCCTGCGGGCGGGCCAGACCCTCCTGTGCTACGTGCCGGAAAGCGGGCGCTTTTCCTCCGCCTTCATGCTGCTGACCGTTTGTCGGGACGGCGACCGGTGAACATTGACGAGGTACCGCAGCACGCAACCAGCTCACTGGCCGGGCACCACAAACGAGTCTACGCCCGCGACGGCGACGGTCGTTACTGCGCCGTGCTGACCAGTGGCTGGGACGTGGAGGAAGTGGTGCTGGAACAGGCCATCGCTGAGTTCGAACTCGCCTGCCGCGACGCGCGGGAGCGGGTCGAGCGCGGGCTCAGTTCGCCGCTGGAATACCATATGTACCGTAACCGCATGGACCTCGCCTTGCTGTCCCAGTGCACCGGCTTCTTCAAGTGGCAGGTACGGCGGCACCTGCGGCCGGCAGTGTTCGCACGCCTGTCCGATCGGCAGTTGCAGCGCTATCTGGCGGCCTTCAACCTTAATGCCGATGAGCTGCGATCACTACCCGACGGCCCTCCCTGATGGACAGTTTCGAGCATCGACAGACCGCCCACTGCGAAAGCGGAACGGTCGCCGCGCTGCTGCGCCACAACGGCCTGGACCTGTCCGAGCCCATGGTGTTCGGGCTGTCCTGTGCCCTCACCTTCGCCTATATCCCGATGGTGAAGATCAACGGTCAGCCCCTGCTCGCCTACCGCATGCCGCCGGGCCGCATCATCAAGGGTCTGGCGAAGCGCCTGGGCGTAGGCTTCGAGTTCCAGCGTTTCCGGGACCCCGCCCAGGGACAGCGTGCGCTGGACCTCCACCTGAGTGAAAGCCGTCCGGTGGGGCTGCAGACCTCGGTCTACTGGCTGCCCTATTTCCCCCCCAACATGCGCTTTCATTTCAACGCCCACAACATCGTCGCCGTCCACCGCGACCAGCAGGACGTCCTGGTCAGTGACCCGACCTTCGAGACCCTCCAGCGGGTGGATGACGCGGCCCTGTCGCGTGCGCGTTTTGTGAAGGGCCTGCTGGCTCCGCGCGGACTGCTGTACTACCCCAAAACAATCCCCGATCACATCGACTATCCCCGCGTGATTCCGGCGGCCATTCGCTCCACCTGCCGCATGATGCTGCACACCCCCCTACCTTTTTTCGGGGTGCGCGGCATTCGCTACGTCGCCCGGAAAATCCGTCGCCTCAAGCCGCAGCAGGCCCACGCCAACAGCCTGTTCCTCGGTCACCTGGTGCGCATGCAGGAGGAAATCGGCACCGGCGGTGCCGGCTTCCGCTTTCTTTTCTCGTCCTTCCTGCAGGAATCCGCCGATATTCTGGGCGCGGGTGAACTGGCGCAGGCGGCCGAGAACGTCTCCCTCGCCGGCGACGACTGGCGGCGCTTCGCCCTTTATACGGCAAAAATGCTCAAGGGCCGGGAGCCCCTCGACTAT
>JBKDZQ010000122.1:0-2368 GCA_047971325.1 Parahaliea sp. | reverse complement strand
ACCTGTGCGCCGCTTTGCTCATCCCGTGTTGCGCTGACAACCTGACTCACCACATTCATCCCTTCGTGTGTCAACGAGAAATGGCTTCGTGCCTGTTGACAGAAAAGGCCATATTAGAACTCCATATCCAGTGATACGCCGAGCTGGCGTGGGGCGCTGTAGCTCATCAGGCCGATAAAGCCGGTGCCGTCCACCACCGCGTCGATATAGCGGTCATCCAGCAGGTTGGTGCCCCAGAAATTGATGGCCCAGTTGCCGTCGGCGGGTCGCCATTTCAGGTTGGCATCCAGGTATTTGGTGGCCTGGATGGTGCCCCGCGCCGTATTTAGCAGGTTGCCCTGGAATTTTTCGTCGGTGTAGGTGTAGTTGAGCGCGATAGTCGCCTCACCGGAAAACAGGTTGAAGTCATAGGTGGCGCCGAGGTTGGCAGTCAGCTCCGGAGAGTTTTGCAGGTCGGTGCCGGAGAGGTCGAGAGTCTGCCCGCTGGCAGCGTCGAGGTAGGGAAAATCCTCGTACTCGGCATTGAGGTAACCGAGATTGGCCGACAGGGTCAATCGGTCGAGGGGTGCCGCCTCGATCTCCAGCTCGATACCCTTGGTTTCGGCCTGTGCAGCATTGAGAATGGAATTGCAGTTGATGGTGATGCCCAGATCATCCTGGCAGAAGTAAATCAGCGCCAGTTGCAGGTCATCGTACCAGTTCTGGAATACCGATGCGTTGACCCGCAAGCGGTTGTCCCACCACTCGCTCTTGATGCCGGTCTCGAAGGTCACCACGGTTTCCTGGTCGAAAGAGCGAAAATCCCTGGCGACGCTGATGCGACCGACAAAACCCCCGGATTTGAAGCCGCGGGACACAAAGGCGTACAGCATCACGTCGTCCCGCAACTTGTAGTCCAGGCCGAGCTTGGCGGACCAGCCATCCCAGTTCTCGTCATCGGCAACCGAAATCAGGGCGACGGGAGCACCGCCGTCAAATACCGCACCGTCGGGGTTGGCAAAGGTGGTGACATCAACCGCCGCCTCGGTTTTCTCGTAGGACACCCTGCCGCCCACCTGCAGGCGCAAACGGTCGGTGAGATCGATAAAGCTGTGGGCGAACAGGGAGGTGGAGTAGCTTTCCCAGTCATCCTCGGTCAACTGGTTGAGCGGGCCGGCAAAGGGAATGCGGAAATTCTGGTAGTGGGTCCATTCGTTCTGCTGGTAGAACAGGCCGGTGATGAGTTGCATCTTCTCCAGCGGGTTGAAGGTCAGGCGCAGCTCCTGGGAGAACTGTTCGCCCTCGGTTCCGCGCCGTGTGTCGTCGATGAAAAACGGGCCACCATCCTGGTCGGTTTCCTCGTAGAGTTCGAATTTCTTCCAGCCGCTGATGGACACCAGCTCGCCCCATTCCAGGTCCCAGTTGGCGTTCAGGGTCCAGCTATAGGTATCCATGTCGGAGATGTCGCGCACACTGCTGTTGCCGGCGTAGTACTTGTCGGGCGCCTTGCAGCGTTTGCCCGCGGTGCAGGGCCCCTGGTACATGTTACCGAGGCCCGTTCCCGGCGATGAGCCGGGGGCCTGGTAGGTCATCTCGCCCGGCAGCGAGCCGTTGACTACCACCGGTGAGCCGTTGCGCGAGCGGGTGACTTCGCCAATCAGGGTGGCGTCGAAGCTGTCGTTGTCGTATTTCAGATAACCGCGCAGGGAGGCGATGTTGCGATCGCCCATGGTGGAGCGATCCACCACGTTCTTGTGCCAGCCTTCCCGACGATGACTCTGCCCGGTGATCTTGGCCGACCACCTGTCGGACAGCGGGAGGTTCAGGGTGCCCTTGACGTCGATGCGGTCCCAGTTGCCGACGGTGAACTTGATATCGCCGCCCATTTCTCCGGTCGGCTGGCGGGTGATCACGTTGATAACGCCGCCTGTGGTGTTGGCGCCAAACAGGGTGCCCTGGGGACCGCGGTGAACCTCGATACGCTCGATATCGTACAGATCCAGCAGCGACATCATGTTGAACACCAGCGGCACGCCGTCGACGACCGTCGTTACGGTCTGCCCGGCGTAGGGGTCGGGCTCAATGACACCCATGCCGCGAATATTGAATACGGCGCCGTGAGGCGTGTTGCCGAAGTGTCCGATGCTGACGTTGGGGGCGGCGCCGCTCAGGGCGGAGAGGTCGACGGCCTGAAAGTCGTCGATTTTCTGGCCGGTAAAGGAACTGATGGAAATGGGCACCTCCTGCTGGCTTTCCACCCGCTTCTGGGCGGTGACCACCACTTCCTCGAGTTGTGCCAGTGAAATGCCAGGTAACAGGGGTAGCGCCAGGGCGGCTGCCAGTTGACAGTACCAACGGGGTTTTTCCTGGGTCATGATTTGGTGCTCTC
>JBKDZQ010000121.1:0-2368 GCA_047971325.1 Parahaliea sp. | reverse complement strand
GGCATCATCAATGAGACCGGATACACGTAGGCAGTCGTACCTTGACGCAATCGGACAAAGTGCTTGCAAAAGAGGAGGAGTCCATACACGGTTCATAGCTCGGATTGGTCGTTTGCAGCAGAATGGCGCCACCGGTCGCATTGCGGCCAAATAGCGTACCTTGAGGCCCTTTCAGAACCTGTATGGACTGGATGTTCAAAAACTCCATGCTGGTACCCAACTGGCTCGGCACGTAAAAACCGTCAATGTAGGTGGCGACATTGGACGTCATCCCGGCTCCGGCAGTGGAACTGCCTACGCCGCGAATCGTGGGCTGGGTGAAAGGCCCCTGCTGATCAATACGCAGTCCTGGCACAATCTTCGGCAGATCACGGACGTTTGTGATTCCGGCATTCTCAAGCTGTTGACCCGTCACCGCAGTGATTGAGATAGGCACATCTTCCAGTGCTTCTTCTCTCTTTTGTGCAGTAACCACCACTTCCTCCAACTGCATATTCTGGGCAGTGGCAGACACCGGCAACAGCGATCCCGCAACAAGGGCGGAACAGCAGCCAAAGTTCAACGCAAAATGGAGTCGGAACCTATTACGCACAGAGTAATCCTCTTGAACACAGTTATCGTAGTTATCAGTTCGCAATCTTTCGCGACAGCAGTCTGTTCACCTTGCCTGGAGAGCAATTTCAGACCCGCGGCGAGCGGCGCTCACTCTGATATCTATCATGAATAGATATACTGTCTGCTGTCAATAGATATAGGCCATCTGGGTGGTGCTCACGTAACGTATGGTTCTGCCAGGTGTGGATCTCGCAGCGCTAGTACTGGGACTCCGGCAGCCGCACGACCAGGCCATCCATCGCCTCGGTGACCTTAACCTGGCAGCTCAGGCGGCTGTTGGCCTGTGGCTCGGATGCGAACTCCAGCATATCCTTCTCCACCTCGGAAGGTGGACCGACGCGATCGCGCCAGTGGTCGTCGATGTAGCAATGACAGGTCGCACAGCTGCAGGCCCCGCCACACTCGGCGAGGATGCCATCAATCATGTTGTCCACAGCGCCCTGCATGACGGTTGAGCCCAGCTCCACTTCCACCACATGCTCTCTACCGCCGTGCTCTATATAGGTAATCGTAGCCACACGGTTTCTCCTGCGTCAGCCGATGACAAGGTCTTTGACGGGAACCGATTCATCGGCCAGCCGCTCCAGGTCGAGCGTCTGGCCGCCAGCGATGATGCGCCTCGCCAGCATGAAGTCCTGGGGGCGGTTAACCGCATCCACCGCAAGCAACCGGGGTCCGGCAAAGTAGAAGGCCGCAAAACTCCGGCCATGATCGGTACTTCCGCGAACGACCACACTGTCGTATCCCGACGACAGCCCGGCGATCTGCAGCTTCAGGTCATACTGGTCAGACCAGAACCAGGGCAATGCACAATAGGGTTCGAGCTGGCCGCAGAGCGTCGCAGCGGCAACATTGGCCTGGTCGGTGGCATTCTGGACTGATTCCAGGCGGAGATGACGTTCATAGATCGGATTGTAGTGGTAGGTGCAATCCCCCGCCGCAACGATGTCGTGGTCCGATGTACGGGCGTACTCATCGACCACGATACCGTTCCCTACCTCCAAACCCGCAGCGGCGGCCAATTCGGTATTGGGTACGACGCCAACACCAATAATGACCACATCGGCATCGTGGCGCGCACCATCCGCACAAATCACCGCCTGCACCGACTGTCCGCCCTCAATGGCCGAAACAGACGCGCCGACAATCACGTCGACGCCCTCCTCCTGGTGAATACGGGTGTAGAAAGCCGATATCTGCTCCGTCGTCACCCGGGCCAGCACCCTCGGCAGGGCCTCCAGCACCGTGACCTGCAGGCCCGCATTGCGCAGCGCCGCAGCGGTTTCCAGCCCGATATAGCCGCCGCCAATGATAACCGCCTTTTTCTGCGATCCAACATGCCGGCGAATGCCGTCTACGTCTCGCAGATTGCGAAGATAGTAAACGCCCGCCTTGTCCGCGCCTGGCAGGTCAATCATGCGGGGGCTGGCTCCCACCGTGAGGGCCAGCTTTTGGTAATGCAGGTCTTCGCCGTTATCCAGGCGCAGCAGCCTGCTTTCACGATCAATCGATTCGGCCCTGACGCCCAGGGTAAAATGCACGTCCGCCTTCTTGTAGGCCGCTTCGTGCTTGATCAGGATGTCGTGAAAATCCTTCTCACCGGACAGGTAGGTCTTGGACAGGGGAGGTCGGTGGTAGGGTAGACAGGGCTCATCTCCTACCACCACGATGCGCCCAATCCAACCGTGCTTGCGCAGGGCAGGCGCCAGTTGGGCCGCAGCATGGCTGGCGCCAACGACTACACAGGTGTTGT
>JBKDZQ010000120.1:0-3329 GCA_047971325.1 Parahaliea sp. | reverse complement strand
CCGGGACGGGAACTGAACTCGATGTCCTTGACCACGGGGCCGGCCTGGGCAATCTGGGCAATGCAGCACAGGCCGAGCACGGCCATCAGTGCGAACCCCCCCCTGCCTGCAGTTCTTTTCGTTCCATCCATCACGGCGCTTTTCCCCAAAATTTCTGCTTTATCCCACATGGTGTGCCCTGCCACCTTTATATCCCGCTCATCTCGATGGTTCGCGGTCTCTCCACCCAGCCATCCTGGCTGCCGTCGCTGACGATCTCCACGACGGCGAGGTAGGTTTCTGTCATTTCCACGATCTTGCCGTGGTTGCGCCCGAGGTAGTTGCCAAGGGTCACCCGGTGGATGCCGCCATCGGGGTCGCGTATCAGCGTCCACTCCCTGCCCCCTCGCTCCAGCATCCCGACCATGGCCAGGGAGTCGAAGGTGAACTGCTCCAGGAACTCCTTGGGCCGGTTTTCATCCGGCTTGACCGAGCTGACGGACTGCAACTGCTCCAGCTCTCGCACCTCGATGGGCCGGTCGAAGGGGCTGCGCAGGGCGGTGGCGCTGTAGGCAAAGGCCTCGTAGGCCTTGAAGGTCGGGATCGGTGCGATCACACCGCCCGGACGCGCCCGCTTTTCGTCCATGAAGCGGTCGAGATCGGAAAAATCGTCGCTCCCGCACCCGGCCAGCAGGGCCGCCAGACACAGCAGCGGCAGCCATTTCATGAAACTGTTCATCCGCCGGCCTCCCCATCCTTGTAGCGATAGGTCTTGGCGACAATGTGCATGCTCAGCTGGTTGGTATTGGCGGTGGTGGCCTTGATGCTGAAATCGTGCAGGGTCACGATCCGGGGCAGGCCCGCCATGCCGCTGATGAAGGCACCGAGATCGTGGTACGAACCGGTGGCCTGAATGGATATCGGCAGCTCGATGTAGAACTCCCGGGCCTGTTCATTTTGCAGGTCGATGCTGGCGATATTCAGGCCGTTGAGCATGCCCTTGGCGGTGATATCCTCCAGCAGGCCGGGCACCTCCGTGTCGCTGGGCAACTGGGCCACCAGGGTGCCGAAGGTCGCCTCCATTTCTTCCATCTGGCGGCGGTAGGCCTCCAGGTTGGCGGCCTGGAAGGACTTCTTCTCGAATTCCTGCTTGAGCTTGGTTTCCTGCTCGCGCTCCTGGCCGAGTTTGATACGCAGGCCGTCCACGTGATAGTAATACCCCAGCACCAGTACCAGCATCAGTACCAGCAGGTAGATGATGACCTTGACCGCCGGCGGCCAGGAACCGATGTTATCGGCATTGAGATCGCCGATATCGAACTCGCGCAGGGAGCGTAAGGTGCCTTCGAAAACCACTGCCTAACCTCCCGATTCGTCTTCAACCTGGGGCAGCTCCACCTTCACCGTCAGGTTGAACGTGGTGGCCTGGTCACCAAACTGCGGCGCCGCGCTGACCCGGTCCAGATTCGGGTCGGCAAACCAGTCGGAGGCATCCAGGCGCCGCATCAGGCTGGACACCCGGTTGTTGGACTCCGCCACGCCGGCGAGCTGGATGGCCTTGTCCTGGGTCTGCAGACTGGTGTAGAACACCCCGTCGGGGATGGTGCGCACCAGCTGATCGAGAATACGGACGATGATCGGCCGGTTGCCCTGCAACTCCTGGATCACCCGCATACGCTCGATCAGCTGGTTGCGCTTTTTCTGCAAATCTTTAATTTCATTAACTTTTTTATCAAGTTCCTTGATGTTCTGGCCGATGTAGTTGTTGCGCGCCTGCTGGCCGCCAATCTGGCTGCTTACCACACGGTCCATCAAGAATACCGCGCCGACGCCTACCGCCAGCACCAGCACCAGCACCGTCAGGAACTCCTTTTTCAGTTCCTGTCTGCGTTCGTCGCGCCAGGGCAGGAGGTTGATCTGTACCATCAGTCAAAACTCCTCAGTGCCAGTCCGCAGGCGATCATCATGGCCGGTGCGTCGCTGCTGAGCGCCACCGCGTTGACCCTGGACGACACGCTCATCTCCGCGAAGGGATTGGCCACCGACACCGGCGTGCCCAGTTTTTCCTGCACGATATCCGACAACCCTTCCATCGAGGCCACGCCGCCGGCGAGGATGATGTGATCGACATCGTTGTAGTGGCTGGAGGAGAAGAAGAACTGCAGCGAGCGCGCCACCTGCTGGACCACCGCCTCCTTGAACGGTTCCAGCACCTCGGCCTCGTAGTCGTCCGGCAGGCCGCCCTGTTTCTTGGCCAGCCCCGCCTCTTCCAGTGGCAGACCGTAGCGGCGCATGATCTCGTCGGTGAGCTGCTTGCCGCCGAACAGCTGCTCCCGGGTGTAGATGGTGCGGCCCTCGCTGAGCACGCTGAGGGTGGTCATGGTGGCGCCGATATCGACCACCGCCACGGTGCTGTCTTCCTCGAGATCCAGGTTACCGCGAATCAGCGAGTAGGCCCGCTCCATGGCGTAGGCTTCCACGTCCATGATGCGGGCGGCCAGGTCGGCACCCTCGATGGCGTCGACACGGGCGTCGATGGTTTCGCGGCGACAAGCGGCCAGCAGGACTTCCACCTGGCTCTGGCGCTCCTTGGAAGGGCCCTGCACCTCGAAATCGATGGACACCTCGTCCATGGGATAGGGGATGTACTGGTCGGCCTCCAGCGTGAGCTGGGTCTCCATGTCGTCGTCGGACAGTCCATCTGGCATGTCAATCATCTTGGTGATCACCGATGAACCCGCCACCGCGGCAGCCACCGTCTTGAGCTTGGTGCGGGACTGGGACACGACACTGCGAATCGCATTGGCCACGGCGTCGATATCGTTGACGTTTTTTTCGGTCACCGCATCGAGCGGCAACGAGCTCACCGCGTAGCTCTCCACCCGGTAGCGCCCCCCCGAGTAGCTCAGCTCCAGCAGCTTCACCGTCGTCGAACTAATGTCCAGCCCCAGGACCGGCGGTGCTTTTCTCTTCCCCAAAATGCCGAACAATTTATTTTCCTATCAGGATCATCGACTTATCTGTTATTTATACAAAGATACATTAATTCCAGATATAACATAGCCATTTGTTTAATCAAAAGAGAAAAAACGCAATATAATTACCCAACAGCTTGCCCCCATTCCCGTTTACAGTAATACAGGGCATTCTTTTGTAAAGGGATAAATGAAGTTCCTCAGCTTTTTGTTACGTATTTCCGCTCTATCGGCACTGGCGGCCGTCTGGCTGCTGGCCGGCGTCTATCTCTACCTCAGTCCGAAACTGCCAGATGTCGAAACCCTGCGGGATGTGAAACTGCAGACACCGATGCGCGTGTATACCCGTGACGGTGACCTGATCGGCCAGTTCGG
>JBKDZQ010000119.1:0-2857 GCA_047971325.1 Parahaliea sp. | reverse complement strand
GCTGGGCGAATTCGTAGCGCGGGTGAATGGCGGACAGCTTGACCGAGATGCCGGGGCTGAGGACCGGACCACGGCCGGCGGCGGCGCGGCCGATCACCGCGATGGCGTTCAGGTAGCTGTGGTAGTAGCGCTCGGCATCGGCCTGGGTGCGGGCGCCCTCGCCGAGCATGTCGTAGGAGTAGCGATAGCCCTTGCCCTGGGCCTCACGGGCTCGCTCCACCGCGTTCTCGATGGTGGCGCCCATCACGAACTGGGTGCCCATGACCTGCATGGCGTAGCGCACCGAAGCGCGGATTACCGGCTCGCCCATACGCCCCATGGTTTGCTTCAGCAGGCCGAACTGGGCGCGCTTGTCCTCGTCGCTGTAGTTCACCATCTTGCCGGTGAACAGCAACCCCCAGGCCGAGGCGTTGACAAACAGCGAATCGGACTTGCCCAGGTGGGAACTCCAGTTGCCGTCGGCGAGCTTGTCGCGGATCAGGCGGTCGATGGTGTGGCGGTCCGGCACCCGCAGCAGGGCTTCCGCCAGACACATCAGCACCACCCCTTCCTCGGTGGACAGGGCGTATTCCTGCAGCAGGGCGTCCACAGCGCCCCTCCCGGCCTGCGCGGCGCGAATGGTCAGCACCAGCTTGCGCGCACGCTCCCAGGCGCGGCTGCGGGCGGCATTGCCGATATCCGCCAGCGGCAGCAGGTGGTCCAGCACGGCGTGCTCGTCCTTGCGATAGAAACTGCGCAGTTGGGCGCGCAGGGCATCGGGGGCGGTGAGAGAGCCTTCGAACAGCATGGTTTCGAGCCTCGCGGTGGCGCGTGAATTGACGGGCAAGTGTAGTCAGTGCACGACAGAATAGGCTGGTTTTTTTGGCTGTTTCGCAGAATTCTATTCGGTTAAAATTCGAAATAGCAGTGAAAAATTATGGTGTAGCTTGCAATGAAGGTTAAACCCAAGGTTTCAGTCACCATTGACCGCACAGATGCCCGAATTCTCGCCATCCTGCAGGGGGAGGGGCGAATCGCCAATGTGGAGCTGGCGCAGCGGGTCAACCTGTCCCCCAGTCCCTGCCTGGAGCGGGTGCGCAAGCTGGAGGCCGCCGGCCTGATTCGCGGCTACGGCGCCCGGCTGCATGCGGCGGCCCTGGGCTTTGGCACCTCGGCCTTTATCCAGGTCACCCTCGATCGCACCACCGCCGACGTGTTCGACCGCTTCCGCGACGCCGTGGTGCTGATCGACGCCGTGGCCGAGTGGCACATGGTGGCCGGCGGCTTTGACTACCTGCTGAAACTGCGCTTGCCGGACATGGAAGCCTACCGGGAGGTGCTGGCCACCATCGTCGGCCTGCCGGGCGTGGCCCAGACTCACACTTATGTGGTGATCGAGGCGGTCAAGCAGGACAGTGGCCTGCCGCTGAAGACCTGAACCGGAAAATCTGCACCTGAAAACAGCCGCCTGGCAATCCCCGGGGGCGGGGGCTATGCTGCGGCTGATTGTTTGGGTTACCGAAGGGATATGCCATGGCCGGCCCCGCCGCCGCCACCAGCGAGTTTGCGCTGATCCAGAGTGATGCGGTGGCCTTGGGCCTGCTGGCACTGTGCCTGGGGCTGGTGTTCTACACCGAGCACAGCAAGCACCCCGCCTGCCAGCGCTTCTATCGCTATGTGCCCTCGCTGCTGCTGTGCTACCTGCTGCCCTCCATCCTCAACACCGCCGGCGTCATCAGCGGCGAGCACTCCAGTATCTACTACGTCACCTCACGCTTCCTGTTGCCGGCGGCGCTGGTGCTGCTGACCCTGTCCATTGATCTGGGGCGCATCGCCGCCCTCGGTCCGAAGGCCGTCATCATGTTCCTGACCGGCACCGTCGGTATTGTGATCGGCGGGCCCATCGCCATTGTGCTGGTGTCGCTGGTGAGCCCGGAGGCCGTTGGTGGCGCGCCGCCCGACGAGATCTGGCGCGGCCTGTCCACCATTGCCGGCAGCTGGATCGGCGGCGGTGCCAACCAGACCGCCATGTACGAGATGTGGCAGGTCTCCGACAGCATATTTCCCTCGATGATCGCGGTGGACATCATCGTCGCCAACCTGTGGATGGCGGTATTGCTGGTGATGGCGGGGCGGGCCGAGGAACTGGATAAACGCCGTGGCGCCGATGCTTCAGCGATTGTTGCTGTGCGCGAAGCGGTGGAGCAGTTCCAGCGCCAGCACGCGCGCATTCCCTCGCTGGCGGATCTGATGCTCATCCTGGCCGTTGGCCTTGGTGTAATGGGTTTTTCCCACCTGCTGGCCGACGCCATCGCACCCTGGATCAGCGCGAATTTTCCCGCCCTCGACACATTCAGTCTCGGCAGCCAGTTCTTCTGGCTGGTGGTGATCGCCACCAGCATCGGCCTCGGACTATCCTTCACCCCGATGCGCAAACTGGAGGCGGCGGGGGCCTCGCGGGTAGGCTCGGTGTTTATCTATTTCCTGGTGGCCTCCATCGGCATGAAGATGGATATCAAGGCCATCGTCAATTATCCGGGGATTTTTCTGGTGGGACTGATCTGGATTTCCATTCACGCCGGCCTGCTGTTGCTGATGGCGCGGCTGATTCGCGCGCCGACCTTTTTCATCGCCGTGGGCAGCCAGGCCAATGTTGGCGGCGCCGCCTCGGCGCCGGTGGTGGCCGCCGCCTTCCATCCCTCGCTGGCGCCGGTGGGTGTGTTGCTGGCGGTGCTGGGCTACGCCCTTGGCACCTACGGCGCCTGGTTGTGCGCGGTGCTGATGCGGCTGGTGGCGCCAGCGACTTGAGATACTGGATTGGCCAAAATCAAATGGCGCTTGGTTTGACTCGACGTGCGGTAGAGGTGTCGGAGCGTGC
>JBKDZQ010000118.1:0-1628 GCA_047971325.1 Parahaliea sp. | reverse complement strand
TCGAGCAGATCGGCCGTGCCATAGACTACCACGGGCTGCGGGCACCCTATGTTGCCCTGACCGAAAGCGTAGTGCGGGGCATGCGAGCGGACCTGCGTGAGCTGTACGACGCCCTGCACATGGAGTTCGCGCACGATCTGAGCCTGTCGCGGGAGCAGCTGCGCGCCGGTGAGTTGCCCCTGGGCAGGGGGGCGCGTCAGGCGGTGTCAAACCCGTTTTCGCAGCCCCTGCGGGGGCAGCGCTAGAAGGCTGGTCCATGAGTGGCCGGCCAGAATTGAGAGGATACAGATGACAGCGGCATTCGATTACCCGGAGGCCTTCAAGCGCAATCTGGGCTGGGTTACAGAAAACGAGCAACAGCAGCTCAGAACCTCCCGGGTTGCCATCGCCGGCCTTGGCGGAGTGGGTGGCGGGCACCTCCTCAGCCATGCGCGGCTCGGGGTCGGGGCGTTCAATATTGCCGATCTCGATCATTTCGAACTGCCCAATTTCAACCGGCAGGTGGGCGCCACCATGAGCCATCTGGGGCAGCCCAAGCTGGATGTCATGACCCGAATGGCTCACGACATCAACCCCGAACTCGATATCAGAACCTTTCCCAGGGGCGTGACCAGCGAAAACCTGGGCCAGTTTCTCGAGGGGGTCGACCTGTACGTGGACTCCCTTGATTTCTTCGCGCTGGAGATTCGCCAGCAGGTCTTCTCCGAGTGTGCGCGACGGGGTATTCCCGCCATTACCGCTGCGCCGCTGGGCATGGGCGTGGCCTTCCTGGCCTTCCTGCCGGGCAGGATGAGCTTTGAGGACTATTTCCTGCTGGCCGGGCAGGAGAGCACGGAGCAGGCTATCCGCTTTCTGATCGGCCTGTCGCCGGCGATGTTGCAGCTGAAATATCTGGTGAATCCGGAGCGGGTGAATTTTGGCGAACGGGAGGGGCCGTCGACGGTCATGGCCTGCGAACTGTGTGCGGGCATGGCGGCCACCCAGTCGCTGAAGATTCTGCTGGGGCGGGGCGAGGTGATCTGCGCTCCCCGCGGCCTGCACTT
This sequence comes from Parahaliea sp., assembly GCA_047971325.1. Lineage (GTDB taxonomy): Bacteria > Pseudomonadota > Gammaproteobacteria > Pseudomonadales > Halieaceae > Parahaliea. Next base: position 585 of record JBKDZQ010000118.1, on the reverse strand, counting down.
CGACGCCTATCGCAACAAGTTTAGTACCACCTGGCGTCCCGGTGGCAATCGCAATCCCCTGCAGCGCCTGATGCTGGCGGTTGCCCGGCGGCGCCTCGGTGCACAGTCTGGCGGCTAGCCATATCGGGCTCGTATCGTGCTAGCGCTAGCTAAGGGGTCGAGACGACATCCTGGCCGGTCAGATTGGTGAACACCGACTCCAGCGGCAGGCGCAGGGATTGCGGCGGGTTTTCCCGGCGCGGATAGCCGGTGCGCAGGAGCATGTGGATCCGTTCACCGTCGGTCAGGCCAAGCAGTGCCTCGCTGCGTGTCTTGATCTGCTGGGCCAGTGTTGTGAGTGCCTGCGGCACCGTGTGGGTCTGTAGTCGTGCCAGCTGATCGGAAATGACGTAGTAGGGGTGGGTGGCCACACCCTGTGCGTTGAGGTGTTGCCAGCTCCGTTGGAGCAGGCGCCCGGCCGCCAGTATGTCGTCTTTTTCCGCGGGTCCGACGATGGCGACCAGGGCCGGGGCCGCGGCAACCGGTGCCGAGTCAATTCTGGCCAGCAGCTTGTGCAGGCCCAGCCGGTTCAGCATGGCCATACGC
>JBKDZQ010000117.1:0-4207 GCA_047971325.1 Parahaliea sp. | reverse complement strand
CGGCGGCCTCGCCGCCTAGCGTTGGCCCGGGCCTGGCTGCGGTGTGGCTGGCCCGGCTGTCGCCGCCGCGTGGTCCTCCCCGGCAGCGGCATCGTGCTGTGCCAGGGCGAGCAGCTCCTGCGCTGTCACCGGCGTGACCTTCACCACGACCCCCAGCAGGGGGTGGTCGATATAGTGCGCCTCGCCGTCGCGCATACGCCGCGACTGCCGCAGCAACACCGCATGGCGGTAGGGGTAGAGCGGACCGGTGTCGACCCGCTGTAGCGCGACGTCGACCTCCTGCAACACGCTCCTGCCGGCACCGTATAGGCTTTCGAAGTCGGTGTACGCTGCCCGTGCTGCGGTTTCACCCGCGGTGGCGAAGCCGCCCGCTCCAGGCATGGCAGCGGCATTGATGACAGTCCCGGGAGGGGGCGTGGCTTCTCCGGCGATCATTTCACCAGCCAGGGTGTCGCCCGCGCCGCTCATTTCACCGGCCTCCAGGCCCGGCACCGGTTCCGGTGCCACCAGCACCAGTGACGTGGGACCCAGAGGTGGCGCCGGCATGGGCCAGTCCCCCTTCAGGTAGCTGCCGTCGGTGTTCAGCCACAGCCTGGTGTCGATCTGCAGGTAGCGGGACAGCGAAAGCGTGACGGTACCCTGCAGGGGTGGATAGTTCTGGCTGGCCCCCGAGTCGTCCAGCACCAGCGGCAGGGCGGCGCTCTTGCTGGCCAGGGGTTGCAGCCAGCTTTCATGGAACAGGATCCGGTAACCTCCGCGGCGCTCCATATAGGCGGTCTTGCCGTTGAACTCCCGTTCCGTCGCCGGGCGGGTCGCGAAGGGCCGGGGCAGGGGGGGGGGCGGTGGCGCCTGTCCGTTGTCGGTCGGTTCACTGGCCGTTTCCGCGAGGCCATCTGCCGCCGCTTCGGGAACAGCCGCCTGCTGCGTTCTCAGGGGAATATCCGGCGCGCTGTCGGGGGGCGGTGCTTCCCCTTCGGCACCCGTCCCGGGCTCCGGCTGAGGCAGGATGATGGTTTGCACGCCGCGCTCATCCAGGCTGCTCTCGCCCCCGGGATAGCCAGCTGCGCGCTGCTCGACCCGTTCGGGATAGACCAGGAAGCGCGCCTGCTGCGGGTAGGCGAGCAGGGGTTGCGGATCCCACTGCTCGGCCGCAGCGGCGCTGCCCTGCCCCTGGCTGAAAATCAGCAGCTCCACCCGGTACCAGTCCCCGGGCACGCCGGGGTGTGCCGACGGATCCTGGGCCAGTGCCGGCTTGCCTGTACCGGGCAGGGCGCCGAAGGCCAGCATGGCGAGAACGACGAGGACCTCGGGGGTGGGTCGGGGCGTTGGCAGGGCGGTGGTCGGAAGGTTCATCAGGCGGCGTGTTCCGTGGCGTCGGCGGCAAGGGTGGCAAGCAGTTGTTCGGCAAACTGCCTGCGCTGTTCGGGCTGTTCCAGTTCGGCCATGAAGCGCAGCCGGGTCGCCCCCGCCAGCTGGTAGCCGGTGGGGTCCGACTGCACCAGCTTCACCAGTGACAGCGGATTGACCCGGGTGTTGTCGTTGAAGTCGATATTACCACCGCGTGCGCCGACCTCAACGGCGCGGATGCCGAGTTCTCCCGCCTGGATGCGCAGGCGTGTCACCTGCACCAGGTTGTCCACCTGAGGCGGTAGCAGGCCGAAGCGGTCAATCATCTCCACCTGGATCTCGCGCAGAGCCTCTTCGCTGTCGGTGGCGGCGATACGTTTGTACAGCACCAGCCGGGTATTGATGTCCGGCAGGTAATCCTCCGGAATCAGCGCGGCGGTGTGCAGGTTGACTTCGGTGCCGGCGTCCAGCGGGGCGTCCACATCGGGAATCTCGCCCCGGCGAAGGGCCGCCACCGCGCGCTCCAGCATCTGCATGTACAGGCTGAAACCGACACTGTGGATCTGCCCGCTCTGCTCGTCACCCAGCAGTTCGCCGGCGCCGCGGATCTCCAGGTCGTGGGTGGCCAGCAGGTAGCCGGCGCCCAGATCCCCCGCCGCCTCGATGGCCTCCAGGCGTTTCTCGGCGTCGGGAGTGATGGCAGAGCGCGGCGGGGCCAGCAGGTAGGCGTAGGCCTGGTGGTGGGAGCGCCCGACCCGACCGCGCAGCTGGTGCAGCTGGGCCAGGCCGAATTTGTCGGCGCGCTCGATGATGATGGTGTTGGCGTTGGGAATATCGATGCCGGTTTCGATGATGGTGGTGCACAGCAGCATGTGATGGTGCTGGTGATAAAAGGCCGACATCACCTGTTCCAGCTCGTGTTCGCGCATCTGGCCGTGGGCGACGGCGATGGACAGGCCCGGCAGCAGCTCCCGCAATCTGGCGGCGGTCTGCTCGATGGTCTTGACCTCATTCTGCAGGTAGTAGACCTGGCCGCCGCGCAGGGTCTCGCGCAGCGCCGCCTCCTTGACCAGGGCGATGCTGTGCTCGCGCACGAAGGTCTTGATGGACAGCCGCCGCGCCGGCGGTGTGGCGATGATCGACAGGTCGCGCATGCCCCCCAGGGCCATGTTCAGGGTGCGGGGAATGGGGGTGGCGGTGAGGGTGAGAATATCCACCTCGGCGCGCAGGGCCTTGATGGCTTCCTTCTGCTTGACCCCGAAGCGGTGCTCCTCGTCGATGATCAGCAGCCCCAGGTCGCCGAAGGCGAAGTCCTGGCCCAGCAGCTTGTGGGTGCCCACCAGGATGTCGATCCCGCCGCTGGCCACCCGGTGGCTGACCTGGGCCAGCTCCTTGCCGCTCTTGAAGCGGGACACCACCTCCACGTTGAAGGGCCAGTCGGCGAAGCGGTCGGAGAAGGAGTTGAAGTGCTGCTGGGCGAGCAGGGTGGTGGGCACCAGGATGGCCACCTGCTTGCGGTTGGCAGCGGCGACAAAGGCGGCGCGCATGGCCACCTCGGTCTTGCCGAAGCCGACATCGCCGCACACCAGCCGGTCCATCACCCGGGGGCTGGCCATGTCGTCCAGCACCGCCTCGATGGTGGCGGCCTGGTCGGCGGTTTCTTCAAAGGGAAAGCTGGCGGCGAACAGGTCGTAGTCGGGCTGGGGCAGCTCGAAGGCATAGCCCGGGCGGGCCTCGCGCCGGGCGTAGACTTCCAGCAACTGGGCGGCGACATCGGAGGCCCGTTCGCTGGCCTTGCGCCGGGCCTTGTCCCACTGGTCGGAACCGAGTTTGTGCAGGGGCGCCAGTTCCGGGTCGGCGCCAGCGTAGCGGCTGATCAGGTGCAGGGAGGACACCGGCACATAGAGGCGGGCGCCCTGGGCGTAGTCCAGGGTGAGGAATTCGTTGGCCTGGCCGTCCACTTCCAGGGTCTGCAGGCCGACATAGCGGCCGACGCCGTGCTCCAGGTGTACCACCGGCACGCCCTCGCGCAGCTCGCTGATGTCGCGCACGATGCTGGCGGCGCTGGTCTCCTGTACCCGGCGCCGGCGCCGGCGCTGCGCCACACGGTTGCCAAACAGCTGGGCCTCGCACACCAGGGTGCTTTGGTCGGGGCCGAAGTACAGCCCCCGGTCCAGCGGTGCGGTGGCGATGGCGAAGGCCGCCCCGCCCGCCAGGAAGCCGGCCCAGTCTTCCGCCGGCTGCGGGCTCAGCCCCTGTTGCGCCAGGCCCTCCAGCAGAATCTCACGCCGCCCGGCGGATTCGGCGCACAGCAGCACCGGAGCCCGGTGTTCGCGGATAAAGTGCGCCAGCCGCGCCATCGGTGCCTCGCGGTGGTCGGCGCCAGCCAGCTCCGGCGGCGGCAGGCAGCCGCTGGCCACGTGCACCGGGGCCTCGGGGTTCAGCTTCAGCTCCAGCACCGGGTGCCGGCCGAGGATCTGGTAGAGCTCCTCCACCGGGGTGAAACAGCGCGCCGGTGGCAGTAGCGGCCGGCGCGGGTCGATGCCGTACTCCGCGTGGCGCTGGCCGGCTTCCTCCCAGAACTTCCGGGCGCTGCCGTGGTGGTCGCCAATGGCGATCACCGGGGTGTTGTCCGGCAGGTAGTCGAACAGGGTGTCGCAGTGGTCGAAAAACAGCGGCAGGAAGTACTCGCAGCCGGCGGGGGAGCGACCGGCGCTGATCTCGTTGTAGACCGGGCAGGCGTCGTGATCGACCTCGAAGGCTTCGTACCAGTGGTTCTGGAAGCGGAGGATGGCGGCCGGGTCCAGGGGATATTCGTGGGCCGGCAGCAGGTTGATCCGTTCTACCCTGGCCACCGTGC
>JBKDZQ010000116.1:0-2063 GCA_047971325.1 Parahaliea sp. | reverse complement strand
CGGCAAGGCCGTCTACGCCCTGCCGGACAGTTACCGCCGCAGTGCCGACCGGGAGACCCTGACCATTGGCGGCCGCTACTGGCAGGTGATCGTCGGCAGCGGCCACTCCCCCGAGCACGCCTGCCTCTACTGCCCGGGTCTCAAGTTGCTGATCTCCGGCGATCAGGTGCTGCCCAAGATCACCCCCAACGTCAGTGTCTTCCCCAACGAGCCCCACGGCGATCCCCTGTCCGACTGGCTCAGTTCCTGCGGTCGCATCCGCGCCACCCTGCCGGACGATCTGCTGGTGCTGCCCGCCCACGAATCCCCCTTCTACGGCCTGCATACCCGCCTCACCCAGATCATCGAGTCCCACAAGCGCGACCTGGCCTCCCTCTACGACTACCTGGCCGAACCGCGCCGGGCGGTCGACTGTTTCCCGGCCCTGTTCCGCCGCGAGATCGACTGCAACAACTTCGGCCTTGCCACCGGCGAAACCATGGCCCACCTCAACTGCCTGCTGCGCCGCCGACAGGCGAGTTGCGAAATGGATACCGCGGGAGTGAACTGGTATCGCCAGTTGCCGGAGGGCGCGGCCTTTGATTGAGGGCGGCACTGCCACCGCGGACTGAATCACCGCCAGACAAGCCCAGCCGTTTTCGGGTACAACAGAGCCCATAACTCACTTGCTTGTTGAGGAATGACCTTTATGTGTCATTTGGTTGATTTGGTTATTTTTGGCGGCACCGGGGATCTCTCCACCCGCAAGCTGCTGCCGGCGCTGTACCAGCTGCACCGCCACGGCCTGGCGGAGCGCCTGGGGCGCATCATCGCCACCGGCCGCGGGGAAATGGATACCACCGCCTTCCGCGGGGAGACCCAGGGCAACCTGCGCCGCTTCCTGCCGGACAGGCACTGGGACGAGGCCATCTGGTCCCGCTTTTGCGACAGCCTGTACTACGTCAGGATCGACGCCGGGCAGGACCGCGACTACGCGAACCTGGCTGCCCTGCTGGACGGCGGCGCGCCGGTACGCCTGTACTACCTGGCCACCCTGCCCTCCCTCTACGGCACCATCTGCCAGCACCTGCAGCGGGCCGGGGCGGTCAACGAACACCGTCGGGTGGTGCTGGAAAAGCCCCTCGGTCACGACCTGGCCTCCTGCCGCACCATCAACGAGGAGGTGGCGCAGGTCTTCGCCGAGGAAAACACCTTCCGCATCGATCACTACCTGGGCAAGGAAACCGTGCAGAACCTGCTGGCGGTGCGCTTCGGCAACCCCCTGCTGCACCCGGTGTGGAGCAACAGCTTCGTCGACAATGTGCAGATCACCGTGGCCGAGGAAATCGGTGTGGAGGGCCGCGGCAGCTACTACGCCAAGACCGGCGCCCTGCGCGACATGGTGCAGAACACCTGCTGCAGGTGCTGTCCATCGTCGCCATGGAGCCCCCCAGCAGCCTGCGCGCCGCTGATATCCGCGACGAAAAAATGAAAGTGCTGCGCTGCCTGCAGCCGATCACCGCCGCCGACGTCAAGGACTGCACGGTGCGCGGCCGCTACGACGCCGGCGCGATCAACGGCGAGGCGGTGAAGGGTTTTCTGGAAGAGGCCGAGTACCGGGACGCCGCAAATACCGAGACCTTCGTCGCCATCAAGGCCACCATCAACAACTGGCGCTGGGCCGGCGTGCCCTTCTACCTGCGCACCGGCAAGCGCCTGACCCGGCGCTACTCGGAAATTGTCATTGAGTTCAAGAAACAGCCCTTCTCCCTGTTCGCCAACGACCCCAACGAGCTGACCAACAAACTGGTGATCCGCCTGCAGCCGGAGGAAACCATCACCCTGCACACCCTGAACAAGAAGCCCGGCCTCACCCGCAACCTGCGCCTGCAGCCGGTGGAGTTGCACCTGACCGACGAGGGCGGTGGCCAGGACGACAGCTACGACGCCTACGAGCGCCTGCTGCTGGACGCCATCAATGGCGACCAGACCCTGTTCATGCGTCGCGACGAGGTGGAAACCGCCTGGCGCTGGATCGACACCATCATCGAGGCCTGGAACGAGACCGGCATGGTGGTGAAGCC
>JBKDZQ010000115.1:0-2779 GCA_047971325.1 Parahaliea sp. | reverse complement strand
ACTACCTGAAATTCATGGAGCGCGCGCGCACCGAGATGATGCGGGCCCTGGGTTTCGGCAAGGACTACATATTCAACCATGACCTGAGGTTCGTGGTGCGCGACGTGGCGCTGCGCTACCTGCTGCCGGCGCGACTGGACGACGAGTTGTTCGCCACCGCCAGCGTGCTGGACTTACGCGGTGCCGGCATGCGTCGACCACAGACCAGCAAGCGCGACGGCCGGCTGCTGGCCGAGGGCGAAGTGACCATCGCCTGTGTCGATCGTGCGGGAGTGAAGCCGCGGCGCCTGCCGGGGGAGATGCTGGAGCGGCTGCGACAGGCGCAGACCGCCGGGACTGAAGGGGAGCCCTGAGTGGAAGACCAATTGAGCCTGATCGACCTGGTGCTGCACGCCAGTATCACCGTGCAACTGGTGATGGCGCTGCTGTTGCTGGCCTCGATGGTGTCCTGGTACATGATCGTGCAGCGGATTATTTATTTCCGCAACTGCCAGAACGATATGATCGATTTCGAGGAAAAATTCTGGTCGGGCATCGACCTGTCCCAGCTCTACCGCGAGGGCAACGAGCGCACCGCCGAAGGCCAGACCATCGTCGGCATGGAGAGTATTTTTCGTGCCGGCTTCAAGGAGTTTTCCCGCCTCGCCCAGCAGCAGGGCATGGATTCGGAAGCGGTGATCGAGGGCTCCCGACGGGTGATGCGGGTGGCCATGCTGCGGGAGGAGGAGCGCCTGGAGCGCCACCTGCCGTTTCTGGCCTCGGTGGGTTCCACCAGCCCCTATATTGGCCTGTTCGGTACGGTGTGGGGCATCATGCACTCCTTTCGCGGCCTCGCCAACGCCACCCAGGCGACCCTGGCCACGGTGGCGCCAGGTATCTCGGAAGCCCTGGTGGCCACCGCCATGGGCCTGTTCGCCGCCATTCCGGCGGTGATGGCCTACAACCGCTTCGCCGCCCGGGTGGACATGTTCGGCAACCGTTACGACACTTTCCTGGACGAGTTCTCCAGCATCCTCTACCGCCAGGCCTACGCCCTGCGCTCCCGCGACAAGAAAGCGGGCTAGGAGTTCACGGTGGCGAGGTCCAGCAAGAAGCACCGGCCCATGGCGGAAATCAACGTGGTGCCCTATATCGACGTGATGCTGGTGCTGCTGATCATTTTCATGGTCACCGCCCCCATGCTGATGCAGGGGGTCCAGGTCGAGCTGCCGGAGGCCGACGCCGCGCCGGTGGAAAACCAGGACAGCGATCCGCTGATCGTGTCGGTGGATGCCGGCGGCCAGCTGTTCCTCAACCTCGGTGAGGAGAAACAGGTGCTGAGCCTGGCCACCGTGCGCGAACGGGTGGCAACGGTGATGCGCCGCAGCCCGAAAACCCCAGTGCTGGTGTGGGGTGACCGGGCGGTGGCCTACGGCACGGTGGTCACGGTGATGGCGGCCCTGCAGGAGGCGGGGGCGCCCAGCGTCGGTCTGGTAACAGAGAATCCCGGGCAGCCCGAGTGAACACCTCGATCTACGCCAGGCCAGTCCAGCCGCGCATCGTTCTGCGACCGGCCCTGGCCACCTTGCTGCTGCACGGCCTGGTGATCTACCTGTTGACCGCCAACTGGCATGCCTTCGAGGAGAAGGTCATTACCGCCAAGGTGATTCCCAAGGCCATCGACGCCAGGCTGGTGGATGTCAGCCAGCTGGCGCCCAAGCCGGAACCCAAGCCCGTGGAGAAAAAGCCGGCGCCGAAATCGGCCCCCAAGCCCAAGCCGGTGGAGCCGAAACCGGCGCCCAAACCGGTACCCAAGTCAAAGCCCGAGGCCAAACCTGCACCCAAACCGGTGGAGAAAAAACCGCCACCGGACCCCGGTCCCAGCCCGGCGGAGCTGGCGCGCCAGCAGCGTGAGGACATGGCCCGCATGATGGCCCAGGAAGAAGCCGCCCAGGCGGTGGCGACCGCCGAGGAGATGGCGACCAGCTTCGCGGCGCTGATCCAGCGCACGGTCACCGGCTACTGGAGTCGCCCGCCCAGCGCCCGCAACGGCATGGAAGTGTTGTTACAGTTGCAGTTGATACCCACGGGGGAAATTGTCAGCGTGACGGTGCTCAAAAGTAGCGGTAACAGTGCCTTTGACCGCTCCGCCGTCAATGCGGTAGAAAAGGCGGGCAGCTTTCCCGAGCTGCAAAAGCTGCCGCCAAGGAAGTTTGAAGAAACCTTCAGGCGTTTCCGCCTGCTGTTCCGACCAGAGGACTTGCGATACTGATGAAACGACTACTGCTGAGCCTGGCGCTGATCCTGGTGGCCTGCGGCGCCCGGGCCGAATTGCTGATCGAGATTATCGAGGGCGTGGACAACCCCACCACTATCGCGGTGTCCCCCTTCGCCTGGCGCGGTGCCGGGGCCGGGTCCGAGGACATCGCCCAGGTCGTACAGGGGGACCTGGCCCGCAGCGGTCAGTTCGCACCGGTGGACCGCAAGGACATGCTGAGCCGCCCCGGCACGGAAAAAGAGGTGTTCTACCGCGATTGGCGCGCCATCAGCGCCGAGTACCTGCTGATCGGGCGGGTTGCCACCAGCGATCAGATGCGCATCGAGTTCGAACTGTTCGACGTCAATCGCCAGACCCGGGTGCTGGAGGGTGTGGAGTCCGGGCCGGTCAGCGAGGCGCGGATGCTGGCCCACCGGGTCAGCGACCAAGTCTATGAAAAGCTGACTGGTATTCGCGGCGCCTTCGCCACCCGCCTGCTCTATGTGTCGGTAATCCGCAATCCCGGCAGCAAGGATTACTACC
>JBKDZQ010000114.1:0-5299 GCA_047971325.1 Parahaliea sp. | reverse complement strand
AGGGCCTTCATGGGCTGCTGCTCTCCCGTTCCAGTGGCAGGCGAATGTTGATGGTGAGCCCGTGGGGCTCGGTGGTGCCCAGGCGAAAGCTCTGGTTGTCGCCGTAGAGCTCCCTGAGCCGCTCCCGGCAGTTGGCCAGGCCCACGCCGCCACCCCTGGGCAGGCGGCCGGTACGCAACTCCAGTCCGGGGCCGTCGTCCGCCACCGACAGCAGCAGCTGGCCGCCGAAGACCCGTGCAGCGATGGCGATGGTGCCGCCGTCAACGGAACGGGCGATGGCGTACTTGATGGAGTTCTCCACCAGCGGTTGCAGCAGCAGGCTGGGCATCAGCGCACTGCCGGCGGCCTCGTCCACCTCGAAATGCAGCTGCAGGCGCTCTTCGAAGCGCACCTTCTCGATGTCCAGGTACAGTTGCAGGGCCTGCATCTCCTGGTTGACGGTCACCTTCTGCATGGGATCGTTGTCCAGCGAGTAGCGCAGGAAGCGGCTCAGGCGGGTGACCATGGTATTGGCTAGCTCGGTATTGCGGTCCAGGATGAGGGTGGAAATGGCGTTGAGGGTGTTGAACAGGAAGTGGGGGTTGAGCTGGTAGCGCAGCATTTTGAGCTGGGCCTGGTGGGCCATGCTCATCGCCCGCAGCCGGCGCTCTTTCTCGTCCTGGGATTGCAGGTAGTACTTGATGCCCAGGTACAGGGCGCTCCACACCAGCATCACCCAGAAAGCGGACAGCCCGCCGCTGAAGTAGGAGAGCCAGGTGATACTCCCGGTTTCGCGGGCCAGGCGCTGTTCGGGAAAAACCTCGTGAAAAATGGCGGCGCGGCAGGCCATCCACAGCATACCCGTGACATAGGAGCCAACCGCGATGGCGATGACGCGCGGCACAATCGGCATGTCCCACATGGCGCGGTAGAGCGAGCGCAGGCACAGGGAAAAGCCCATGCCGATAAGGGTGATCAGTGGCAGGTACCAGTAGTAGTCCGGGCTTGGCACCTTGCCCCAGAAGGCCACGCCCAGGTAGTAGGTGAACACCCAGCCGCTCCAGCCGATCGCCTGCAGTACCCAGAACAGGTGGCGCTTGTCGTTGGTCAGTTGCTGCCATTGCATCGGCCTATTATAGAGGCGCAAGAGCCGGTCCGGGCGCCATTTGTCGCAGTGAAGGGGCGGTTCGACGCACAATCGCCGCGCCATGGGTGGATAACAGGGGGCTGGGTGCTGTCGCGCCGCTAGCTCAATCCGCGGACACGCCGGCAGCGGCGAAGCGCCTCGCCGGCCAGGCGATAGCCGGTCCACTCGCTCTGGGGCGGCGCGCCGAAGACCTTGTAGAACCCGATGGCCGGCATGTTCCAGCGCTGCCAGGGTGAGCCAGTAGCCGCGGCTCAGCCGGCAATCATTTGCCTTCCAGCTTCCAGTATTTCTCCATCTCCAGGTACAAAAAAGATGCGGTCCAGGTAATCAGCACCAGACCGGTAAGGGACTCGATGCCGGTCAGGTAGCGAATATGGCCCTGCGGTGTAATATCGCCAAAGCCTAGGGTGGTGTAGACGGTGAAGGAATAGTAGGCACAGTCCATCATGTCGCGGGTGGAAGTGCCGGACATAGTGAGGCTGCCCCAGTCCAGGTACCAGAGGGCTAGATGGTAAGTGCAGGCGAAGATCCAGATCTCCACGGCGTGGGCGATCAGTGCGCCTCCCGCTCCCAGTACCAGCTTCAGGCGCGGTTGTAGCCGCAGTCTGGGCAGGAGGCGGGAGAGCTGGAGCAGACACTCGTAGTGAAAACCGACCACCAGCATTACCACCAGTGAATTCACGATAAATGTGGCAATCATGGGGATTCCTGTCGCTGTCTGTCATTACTTTAGTGGAAGGGCCGTAGATTGTCAGTGAACCAGCGGGCCCCGGCTTGCCGGTGCAATGCGGATTGCCCTGCATAGACACTGTAATAGTAATAACTGTTTGTTTGGTGTTTTGCGTTGGCCTATCATCTGCCGGCGCGGGTGCTGAAGTGGAACGGCAGGTTTGGCACGCCGGAGGCGCTTGTCCTGCGGAGAGGGAATAAATTCTTGATCGACAAAATTGTCGGGGTGATACGGCGGGCATCCGATCACCACAGACTGCACCGGGGGCTGCCGGTATGGCGGCAGTTGCTCGAAATGCTCTATCTCAAGCTGTTCTATCGTCTCGGGCCTGGAAGCTACTTTCGCTTCCGGCTGTGGCGGGCGGATCTGTCACTGGCGGAGAAAACCCAATACTGGCATGAAAAACGTTATTACCGCTTTGTGAACAGCGTCAATCCCCTGCGCTATCGCATCATTGCCCGCAGCAAGGTGGTGGCCAAGGCGCTGCTGAAATTCTACGGCGTCCGCAATACGCGCTATATCGGCCTGCTGTACCCCGGCGGCACCTATTTCCGCCCGGATGGTGGCAGTACCACGGTGCAGGGCCTGGCGGAGGAGCTCTTGCGCAATAGCGATCTTGCAACGGTCTGCCTGAAACCTGTCGAAGGCTCCGGCGGCGAGGGTTTCCGGGTGCTGGATATCCAGCGTCAGCATGGACTGCAACTCACCCAGCGGGGTGATACCAGCGGCAGTTTTGGTATCGACAAGCTGTGCGAACGCCTCGACGAGCCCGACGGCTATATCGTCGAGCAGTACCTGGAACAGCATCCGGTGCTGGCAGCATTCAACCCCTCGAGCCTCAATACCCTCCGGGTGTGGCTGGTGATCGACAAGTCCGGGGCGCCCTCTATTCGAGGCGTATTCCTGCGTGTCGGCCGCGCCGGCGCACTGGTGGACAACACCAGCAGTGGCGGCCTGTGTGTGGCGATGGACGGGGCAAGCTTCGTTACCCTCCAGGGTATTGCCCTGGACGGCAAGGGTGGCACCTTCACCGAGCATCCGGACTCCGGCGCCGCACTGTGCGGTGTCCAGATTCCCTTTCGGGAGGAAACCATCGTACTTTGCCACGAGGTCATCCGCGCCCTGTCCGCCAACCATTTTGTCGGCCTGGATATCGGTATTACCACCACGGGACCCGTGGTGGTCGAATTCAACCTCGCCCCCAGCCCCGAGGGCGCCGGGGTGATCGGGCGCGGGCACGGGGAGTTGCTGGAGGATGTGATGTGCAGTCGGTGGGGATGAGGGAAAGCTGGGGCCGGGCTTGCGAGATAAAGAGGTCGCAGATGATCGCCCTGATGTGCGATAAACCCCCTGGGTCAGTCCCGATGGACACTGAATCTGATCAGTTGGGAGTTGGTAGCGTTGGGGGTAGTGGAACCGGTCTCACGTGAGACGGTCCGGTAAGCGTTAAAAAAACCCGCTTTGCTTGCGCTCGGCGGGTTTTTATCGACAGTCGGCAGAGGGCGCCTGAATGTCAGGACAAGCTCTGTCGGCCGCGGGCATTGCCTGCGGCTGAGGCAGCCTGCTTCCTTATACTGAGTAGTACATATCGAACTCGACCGGGTGGGTGGTCATGTCCAGGCGCTGTACGTCCTGTTGTTTGAGGGTGATGTAGCCGTCGATCATGTCGTCGGTGAGCACACCGCCCTCGGTGAGGAAGCTGCGGTCGGCATCCAGGGCCTCCAGGGCCATGGTCAGGCTGGAGGCTACCGTGGGGATGGCCTTGCCCTCTTCCGGCGGCAGGTCGTACAGGTCCTTGTCGGCGGGGTCGCCGGGGTGGATCTTGTTCTTGATGCCGTCGATGCCGGCCATCAGCAGGGCCGCGAAGGCCAGGTAGGGGTTGGCGGAGGGGTCGGGGAAGCGGATTTCCACGCGCTTGCCCCTGGGGCTGGCCACATAGGGAATGCGGATGGAGGCCGAACGGTTGCGGGCCGAGTAGGCCAGCATCACCGGCGCCTCGAAACCCGGTACCAGGCGCTTGTAGGAGTTGGTGCCGGGGTTGGTGAAGGCGTTCAGGGCGCGGGCGTGCTTGATGATGCCACCGATATAGTGCAGGGCGGTCTCGGACAGCCCGGAGTAGCCATCACCGGCAAAGGTGTTGACGCCGTCCTTGGAGATGGACTGGTGCACGTGCATGCCGGAGCCATTATCACCCACCAGCGGTTTGGGCATGAAGGTTGCGGTCTTGCCGTAGGCGTGGGCCACGTTGTGGACGCAGTACTTGAGAATCTGCACCTCGTCCGCCTTCTTGACCAGGGTGTTGAATTTCACGCCGATCTCGCACTGGCCGGCGGTGCCCACTTCGTGGTGGTGCACTTCCACCGGCAGGCCCATCTGGGTCATGGCGGCGCACATGGCGGCGCGGATGTCGTGGAGGGAGTCCACCGGGGGTACCGGGAAGTAGCCGCCCTTTACGCGCGGGCGGTGGCCGGTGTTGCCCTCGTCGAAGTTCAGGTTGGAGGACCAGGCGGCCTCGTCGGAGCTGATGGTGTAGCCGGCGCCGCTGATGTCGGCGTGCCACTTGATGTCGTCGAAGACGAAGAACTCGGGCTCGGGACCAAAGAAGGCGGTATCGCCAATGCCAGTGGACTTCAGGTACTCCTCGGCGCGGCGGGCGACCGAGCGGGGGTCGCGCTCATAGCCCTGCATGGTGGAAGGTTCCACGATGTCGCAGCGCAGGATGACGGTGGTGTCATCGGTGAAGGGGTCCAGCACGCAGCTGCTGTCATCGGGCATCAGAATCATGTCGGTTTCGTTGATACCCTTCCAGCCGGAAATGGATGAGCCGTCAAACATCTGTCCTTCTTCAAAGAACTCCTCGTCGACTTCGATGGCCGGAATGGTGACGTGCTGTTCTTTACCACGGGTGTCGGTGAAGCGCAGGTCGACCCAGAGTGCTTCGCTTTCTTTGATCAGGTTGAGCGTGTTGTCTGACATGTTTTCCTCCATGGGATCAAAAGTCGTGCCGCGAGTCCCTCGTCGGGCCGGTCACCGGTTTGGTGGCGGTCAGCCGGCTTTGGGTTGGCGGCCTCGCAATATTGGCATCTAGTCAGAAGGCAAGACTTGTGCCAAAAAAGCGCTATCCTCAACTTATTGAATTTTAAAGATATAAATATCGCCTGTCACAGAATTGGTGCCGCGACGGTCCAATATAGTGCATTTGTGCACCAAATTTGAACATGTATTGTGCGTCCCTGTCGTGCCGTAGCGGCGGATAGGCGTCGGTGGTGGGCCGGTGTCGCCAGCGCAAGGCCTGAAATGTCATGGCGGACAGGTATAATGCGCGCAGTCCCTGTGTTGCTGCTGTTCTTCCGCCATGAAATTCGTGATCAAATTTTTTTCTGAAATCGCCATCAAGAGCAAGCCGGGGCGCCGCCGCTGTGTCGACAAGCTGGCGGAGAATG
>JBKDZQ010000113.1:0-5267 GCA_047971325.1 Parahaliea sp. | reverse complement strand
AGCTCCAAACGCTGTCGGCGGGCAATGCGGGCCGGCATCTCTTGCGCCAGATCAGCATGGGTGGTCCGGGCGGTGGTGCAAGCCGCCGCCGGTTGCTACAGTCCACCTGCCGTATCGCCTCGGGGAATGGACGTTACATGTACGGGATGTTGCTGCTACTGCATGTGCTTGGAGCCACTATCTGGACCGGTGGTCATATCATCCTGTCCACGGTGGTGCTGCCGAAGGTGCTGCGCGAGCGCTCGGTGGAACAGTTGCTGGCTTTTGAGTCCCGCTACGAGCGCATCGGCATGCCCGCCCTGCTGGTGCAGATCGTGACCGGGTTGCTGCTGGCCCAGCGCATGCTGCCGGACCTGGCTAGCTGGTTCGACATGAGCAATCCCGCGGCCCATGGCATCCTCGCCAAGCTGGGTCTGCTGGCGCTGACCGCCGGCTTCGCGCTTCACGCCAGGTTGCGGGTGCTGCCGACCCTGTCGGCCCGGTCGCTGGTGGTCATGGCCTGGCACATCGTGCCGGTCACCCTGATCGCTGTGGCGCTGGTGGTGGTCGGTGTGTCCTTTCGCACCGGGTGGTTATACTGAGGGGGCGGGCGGTGTCGCCGGGTGCGGGGCGGGCGCGGGCGCCGACAAACTGCTAACATAGCGCCGCTATTGTGAAAGGCCGTGCCCGTGATCACCCGAAATCCCATGAATGCCCTAGAGCGGCGCGCTGTGTCGGCCCTCGCTCTGCTGTACAGTTTCCGCATGCTGGGCCTGTTTATGGTCCTGCCCCTGCTGGCGGTCTACGCCATCGACCTGCGCGGCGCCACGCCGGCGCTGATCGGCCTGGCCCTGGGTATCTACGGCCTGAGCCAGGCTCTGCTGCAGATTCCCCTGGGCTGGCTGTCCGACCGCATCGGGCGCCGCCCGGTGATCGTCGGCGGCCTGCTGCTGTTTGCCCTGGGCAGCCTGGTGGCGGCCACGGCGGACAGCCTGGCCGGGCTGATCGTCGGTCGCGCTCTGCAGGGCACCGGTGCCATCGCCGGCACTCTGATGGCGCTGGTGGCGGATCTCACACGTGAGGAGCAGCGCACCAAGGCCATGGCCATTGTCGGCGCCAGCATTGGCCTGGCCTTTACTCTGGCACTGGTGGTGGGGCCGCTGGTGGCCGCCTGGGGAGGACTGTCGGCGGTGTTCTACTTTACCGTGGGATTGGCGCTGCTGGGCATGGTGATCGTGCTCGCTGTGGTGCCGGCGGCGGCAGCGATCCCCCGGGGAGAGGAGGCCGGCCTGCGCGGCAATCTGGTGTGGCGCAGCCTGCGCGAGCCGGAATTGTTGCGCCTGAACGCCGGGGTGTTTGTCCTGCACTTTCTGCTGACCGCCTGCTTCCAGGTGATTCCCGGCCTGCTGGAGTCGGTGCTGGGGATGGTCCGGGACAGCCACTGGCAGGTCTATCTGGCGGTGGTGCTGGCCTCGCTGGTGGGGGTGGTGCCGCTGATGGGACGCGCCGAGCGCGGTGGCCGGCCGCGCCAGTCCTTCGCACTGGCGGTGGGCATGCTGCTGCTGGCCCTGCTGCTGCTCGCCAATCCCCTGGGTCACATCCTGCTGTGGCTGGGTCTGTGGCTGTTTTTCATCGGCTTCAACTACCTGGAGGCGACCCTGCCCTCGGCGGTCAGCAAGGCGGTCTTCGCCGGTGGCAGGGGCACCGCCCTGGGCATCTACTCCACCTGCCAGTTCCTCGGCGCCTTCAGTGGCGGGGCGCTGGGTGGCCTGTTGCTGCAGGCCGCAGGCAGTGTTGGCCTGCTGGCCCTGTGCATGGCTCTGGTGCTGGCTTGGCTGGTGCTGGCCCTGCCGCGGCTACAGGGCGCCACCGCCGCGGCCACTGGAGATCTCGCGCATCCCTCCAAGGGCTGACCGCGACGGCGGTAGCCGGTGCCGCCTCCCGGGGCACGGCACGCCGCCGGCTGCGGACTTCGGCGCCTTTGGCTGTCGCATTTGGGTGACGCGATTGCTATAGTCTGCCGCTTGCTTCAACGCTCTATTTCCGTTCATGACAGGGGAACAACCATGGCTTCACGCGGCGTGAACAAAGTCATTCTGGTGGGCAATCTCGGCAACGATCCCGAGACCCGCTACATGCCTTCCGGTGGCGCCGTGACCAACATCAGCCTGGCCACCTCGGAGAGCTGGAAGGACAAGCAGACCGGCCAGCCCCAGGAGCGCACCGAGTGGCACCGGGTGGTGTTCTTCAACCGGCTGGCGGAGATCGCCGGCGAATATCTGCGCAAGGGTTCCAAGGTCTATGTGGAGGGTTCCCTGCGCACCCGCAAGTGGCAGGGGCAGGACGGCCAGGACCGCTATACCACCGAAATCGTCGCCAGCGAAATGCAGATGCTGGACAGCCGCGGTGCTGGCCAGGGCGACTACGGCAGCGCCCCGCGCAACGACTACAGTCCGGCGCCACCCCAGCAGCGGGCTGCGCAGCCGGCGCCTCAGCAGCAGGGCGGCCAGTCAGTCCCGCCACCCAGCGACTTTGCCGATTTCGACGACGATATTCCGTTCTGAGCCCGGTGCCATCCGTTTTTCACAACCGCGGTGCGGGGGGCTAGCCAGTGCGGGTACTCCTGCTGGGCGCGGATACCCCGCTGGGCATGGCGCTGGAGCAGTATCTGGAGGATTCGGGGCGACACGAGTTCGAGGCCATTGGCGCCATCTCTGGTCGCTGGCGCAGCGAGCGTCATGCCAAGAAGGTGGTGCGCCGGGCGCGCCCCGAGGTAGTGGTGGATGCCCGCCTGCAAAGTGCTGTGGATGGCGGGGAAGCGCTATCGGACCTCGATGTCGAGCGCTGCCACTGGCTGGCCAAGGCCTGCCAGCGCGGCGGTGCCAGCTACCTGCTGCTGTCCAGCTCGCAGGTGTTTGCCGGCGAGCAGGAGAGACCCTATACCGAGCAGGATGTTCCGGACAGCGCCGAGGCCGCTGGCCATCGGCTGCGGCGGGCCGAGGCGCTGGCGGCCCAGGGCTGTGAGCGGCACCTGCTGCTGCGCCTGGGGCCGGTGTTTTCCTGGCGTGGCCGCAATCCCCTGACGCGCATGCTCGAGGGCATGCTGGAGGGGACACTGACGGTGAGCACCCACCTGCGCAGCTGTCCGGTGGCGGCGCGGGAGGCGGCCCGGGTGGTGGCCGCGGTGCTGGACCAGCTCGGCAGTGGTGCCGACGCCTGGGGCGTGTTCCACTACGCCAGTGCCGAAACCACTACCTGCTACGAATTTGCCGAGACCATCCTGGCCTCGGCCTCACAGTTTGCCGTTCTTGGTGACCAGGCGGTCACCCTGCTGGAGGCGCCGGCCGGGCAGCGAAGCCTGACCCGGCGTCTGGATTGCAATCGCCTGCGCGATACCTTTGCCATCCGGCAGCTGCCCTGGCGGGACTTTGTCGCCGATGCGGTGAAACTGTACTTCAATCAGCCGCTCGAGTCATTGTGCGAGCGGCGAGAGCTTACGGAGAACTGACTATGTCACCCGCAGCAGGAATGCCCGTATCCCTGGGCGTTGCCGTCCTGACGGTGTCGGATACCCGCACCCAGGACAGCGATACATCCGGACAGTTTCTGGTTGAGGCCCTGGTCGAGGCCGGCCACCACTGTGCGGACAAGAAAATCGTCATCGACGACATCTACAGGATCCGGGCGATTGTTTCTGCCTGGATTGCCGAGCCCCGTGTCGATGCCATCCTGATCACCGGCGGCACCGGCTTTTCCGGGCGCGACTCCACCCCCGAGGCGGTAGCGCCCCTGTTCGACAAACAGATCGACGGTTTTGGCGAGATGTTCCGGGCCCTGTCCATGGCCGAGATCGGTTCCTCCACCATCCAGTCCCGGGCACTGGCGGGCTTTGCCAACAATACGGTCATTTTCTGCATGCCCGGTTCCACCGGCGCCTGTCGCACCGCCTGGGTTGGCCTGATTCGCGAGCAACTGGACGCCACCTATGGCCCCTGTAATTTTGTCGGCGTGCTGGGGGTGAGGGGGCAGCGTTCGTGAGCTCCCTGCAGCCGGTGAAAGAGGCGCTGGCGCACATCCTGTCACAAACACCGCCGGCACCACCTGCCGAGCAGCGTGAATTGCTGCAGGCCCTCGGCGCCATCCTGGCCGAGGACGTGGTGGCCGCCATCGACGTGCCCACGCAGGACAACAGTGCCATGGACGGCTATGCCCTGCGGGCCGCCGATGCCGGCGCGCCACTGCCGGTCAGTCAGCGCATTCCCGCCGGGGTGGCCGCCCAGCCGCTGGCGCCGGGTACCGCCGCCCGCATCTTTACTGGCGCGCCCATTCCGCCGGGAGCGGATACGGTGGTGATGCAGGAGCGCTGCCGCGAGGCCAATGGCCGGGTGGAGATCAGTGGCAGGGTCGAGCGCGGCGACTGTATTCGCCGCCGCGGCCAGGATATCGGCGCCGGCAGTACCGCGCTGGGTGCCGGCTGGCGCCTGCAACCGCAGGATCTCGGCCTGCTGGCCTCTCTGGGCATTGCCCGCATCGGTGTGCACCGGCCACTGGCGGTGGCGGTGGTGTCCACCGGCGATGAACTGGTCGAGCCCGGTGCGCAGGCGGGTTTGCAGCCGGGGCAACTGTTCAACTCCAACCGCACCATGCTGGCGGCCCTGCTGCAGCGGCTGGGCATGCGAGTGATCGATGGCGGTATCCTGCCTGACGACGGCCCCGCCACCGCGGCGGCCTTCGAGCGCCTCGTCGGGGAGGCGGACTGCATTATTTCCTCTGGTGGTGTGTCGGTGGGGGAGGAGGACCATGTGAAAACCGAGGTGGAGCGCCTCGGTGAACTCAGCCTCTGGCGCCTGGCCATCAAGCCCGGCAAGCCGCTGGCTTTTGGTCGAGTGGGCAGCACACCCTTTATCGGCCTGCCGGGAAATCCCACCTCCAGTTTTGTCACCTTCTGCCTGGTGGCGCGCCCCTTCCTGCTCAAGTTCCAGGGGGCGGAGGATTTTCTGCCGCGCGCGGTGCCCGCCGTGGCCGGTTTTCGGGTCCAGCGTCCCGGCAGCCGCGAGGACTATGTGCGGGTCAATCTCCAGCGCGAAGGCGGTGTGCTGGTGGCGCGCCGCTTCCCCAACCAGAGTTCGGGGGTGCTAAGTTCGGTGTGTTACAGCGATGCGCTGGCGGTGGTGCCGGTGGGTGTCACCCTCGAGGAGGGCGATCCGGTGGATGTGCTGTTGCTGCAGTCGCTGGTGTAGGCCGCCGGCACGGGGCCGGGCGACGTGCCAGCCACGACAGCGGAAGCG
>JBKDZQ010000112.1:0-4723 GCA_047971325.1 Parahaliea sp. | reverse complement strand
GGGAGTAGACGTGGTTTCAGCCGCCGGTGGTCACCAGCTGGCGCTCCAGGTGCAGTTGCGCGACGAGGCCACGCTGGACAACTTCATGGCAACGCCCGCCCTGGCACCGCTGCTGCCCCTGCTGCGGGACCAGTGCGGTACCGGGGGCGAGCCGGTGCTGTTGCTGCACGGCGGTCGCCAGAGCGGCAAGTCGCACCTGTTGCAGGCCAGCTGCCACCTGGCCGGCTCCCGTTCCCGTTATCTGCCACTGGCGGAGTTGCGGGATTATCCGCCCGCGGCGGTGCTGGCCGAGATGGAAGCCGCGGCGCTGGTGTGCCTGGACGATCTGCAGGCGGTGACGGGGCGGGAAGACTGGGAGCGGGAGCTGTTTCACTTCTACAACCGCGCCCGCGCCGCCGGTTGCCGGCTGCTGCTGGCGGCGGACGCGCCGCCGGCTGCTCTTGAGTTCCAGCTGGCCGACCTGCGCTCCCGCCTGGGCTGGGGCATTGTCTATCACCTGCCGGCCTACGATGACGGGGAAAAAGCGCGCTTGCTGGTTTTTCGGGCACGGCGCCGGGGATTGCAGATGTCGCCCGAGGTGGCGCGCTATATTGTCAGCCGGGCGCCCCGGGATTTGTCGGCCCTGCTGGCCCTGCTGGACCAGCTGGACGAGCGCTCCCTGGCCGAGCAGCGGGCGCTGACGCTGCCCTTTGTCAGGGCCGTGCTGGGCTGGTAGTCGCAGACGGGTCAGTGGCCACTTCATTCCCCGGCCGCGTCCCGGCAGATGGCGTGAAAATTTCACCCTAACTTTAATTAGATTCTGTAATCATGGCTGCTATATTAATTGAACTTGGGTGGCGCGACCCGGTAGGTTGCGCGTTTTTCAGATCAGGAGATGTGTGAAGATGAAAAAACGGTTGATTTCAGTCGCTGCGGGTGTCGCCGTGCTGGCTGCTGCGGTGGCGGCTCCGGTGTCCGCAGAGGTACCGATTACCATCAACGGCGGTATTGGGCAGTGGTATTTCGACAGCGACAACAACCTGGATGATACCGCCACTCCGTGGATCAGTCTTGAATACGCCTTCGACGACAACTGGGCCGCGGAGCTGTTCTACGCCGATGACGAAACCAGTGTCGATCAGCCTGGTGGCGAGGACGTCGACGTCACAACCTGGCAGCTGGACATGCTGTACTACGGCGGCAGCTACATCGGCGAAGGCAACCGGGTGCGCCCCTACCTGGCCTTCGGTGCCGGTGAAATCGAATACGAAGGGGATTCCTGGGATTCCACGGAAACCATTTTCAACGCCGGTGCCGGTATCCGCTACATGATTACCCCCCGCTTTGGCGCCCGTCTGGAAGCGCGCCTGGTGCACAGCGCGGACGAGGAGGACAACAATCTGCTGCTGACCGCCGGCCTCAACTACTACTTTGGCAAGGTGAAGGCCGACGCACCGGAACCGGAGCCGGTGGCGGCACCGGTGGATGCCGATGGCGACGGCGTCAATGACGACCGCGACCAGTGCCCCGGCACTCCGGCTGGCACCCGCGTCGATGCCACCGGTTGCCCGATGCCGGTTGAGCGTGTGGCCTCCATCAAGATGAAGGTGAACTTCGACTTCAACTCGACCCGGGTGAAAGAGCAGTACTTCAGCGATATCGGCGAGCTGGCCAACTTCCTCAAGCGCTTCGACGACGTGGATGTGCAACTGGAAGGCCACACCGACAGTTCCGGTCCGGACAACTACAACCAGACACTGTCCCAGCGTCGCGCCCAGGCGGTCAAGGACATGCTGGTGAACCAGTACGGCATTGAAGCTGGTCGCATCCAGCCGGTGGGCTACGGTGAGTCCCGCCCGGTCGCCAGCAACGACACCGCGGAAGGCCGTGCCGAGAACCGTCGCACCATGGCCACCATCGAAGTCACTTACGAGGAGTAAGTGCTTGAGCAGAGTGAGTCACCTCCGCCAGCTGGAAGCCATCGGCATCCAGCTGGCACGGGAAACTCTCGCGATACTTCAGTAAAACGGCACCGTCCAGCACAGCGCTGACGGTGCCGTTTTCGTTCAGGGGGTCCGCAAGCAGGCGGCCGTTGGCGTCGACGACCAGGCTGTCGCCACTGTAGCTGAGGCCGCTGGCGTCGCTGCCGACCCGGTTCACCCCGATCACACAGGCCAGGTTCTCAATGGCACGGGCCTGCAGCAGGCTGCGCCAGTGCAGGCGCCGCGGCTCCGGCCAATTGGCCACGTAGATGGCCAGGTCGTAGTCGTCGACGTTGCGGCTGAACACCGGAAAGCGCAGGTCGTAACACACCTGCAACAGGATGCGCCAGCCGCGCCAGCCGACCACGACCCGCTCGCTGCCCGGGGCGTAGCGCTTGTGCTCGCCGGCCATGCGGAACAGGTGGCGCTTGTCGTAGTGGCGGCAGCCGCCGGGGGTGGCAAACAGCATGCGGTTGTAGACGGCATCATCCACCCGCACCGCGATACTGCCGGTGACGGCGCAGTCATGCCGGCGGGCCACCTCCAGCAGCCATTGTTCGGTGTCCCCCCCTGGCGCCTCGGCGTTGGCCAGGGCATTCATGGAAAACCCGGTGGTGAACATCTCCGGCAGCACGATCAGGTCACAGTCATTATCGATGCCGGCGATCAGGTCGTCGAACTGGCGGCGATTATCGGCGGGCGCTTCCCAGGCCAGCTCACACTGGACCAGAGCGCAGTTCAGATTCTGCATAGTACCTCCGCGGCCTGCAGTAACAGCGGGTCCTGCTTGGCAAAACACAAGCGCAGGAAATACTGTTGCGGCGGGGCTTGATAGAAGGTGGAAACGGGAATGCTGGCAATGCCGTGCTCGACAGTCCAGCGCTCGCAGAGCTCATGGTCGGGCGTTGCGTTGATGGCCGAGTAATCCAGCAACTGGAAAAAGGTACCGGCGCTCGGGCGCAACTGAAAGCGGGACTCCGCCAGTGCCCGGGTCAACAGGTCACGCTTGGCCTGGTAGAAGGCGGGCAGGCTGGCCGGGTAGTCGGGCTCGGCGGCCATGAAATCCGCCAGCGCCAGTTGCACCGGTGTCACGCCGACAAAACTGTTGAACTGGTGGACCTTGCGTAATTCGCCGGTGAGTCCCGGCGGTGCCACGCAATAGCCCGTTTTCCAGCCGGTGACGCCGTAGGTCTTGCCGAAAGAATAGACGGCCACACTGCGCTGGCGCAGCGCCGGATACTGCAGGACGCTGTGGTGGAGATTGCCGTCGAACACCAGGTGCTCATAGACCTCGTCGCTGAGCACCAGCAGGTCGTGCCGTTCCGCCAGTGTCTGCAGGCTGTCCAGATCATCGGCGGACAGCACGGTCCCGGTGGGATTGTGGGGGGTGTTGACGATGATCATCCGGCTGCGCGGCGACAGCGCTGCTGTCACCCGCTCCCAGTCGATGCTGAAACTACCGGCGCGCAGGGGCACATGGACTGCATTCCCGCCGGCCAGTCGCACCGCCGGCTCGTAGCTATCGTAACAGGGGTCGAGCAGAATGACTTCGTCGTCGCGGTCCACCAGCGCCATGATGGCGCAGAAGATCCCCTCGGTAGCCCCGGGCACAATAGTGATTTCCGCTACCGGGTCCGCGGTAACGCCACGAAAACGCTGTAATTGCAGGGCTACCTGTTCGCGCAGGGCGGGCTCGCCGATCATCGGTGCGTACTGGTTGTGACCGGTCAGGGCGTGGTGGGCCAGGGCTTCGCGCAGGGCCAGCGGCGCGGGAAAGTCGGGAAAGCCCTGGGACAGGTTCAGCGCCCCGTGCTCCCGGGCCAGGGCCGACATGCGGGTGAATATGGTGGTACCGACATCGGGCAGTTTGCTGTGCATGGCCTGGTTGCCTGGCATTGCGTTGGGTGGGGTCATCGTGGATTGCGGCGCGGCTTATTGTCTCAAAGCTGGGTGTCCAGCGGCAGTTCGGTGGTGTTCTTGATTTCGGTCACCGCCATATGGGAGTGTAACTCGCGAATATCCGGGCTGGCGGTGAGGGTGTTGCGCACAAAGTGTTCGTAGTGGCGGATATCCCGGGTGACGATCTTGAGTATGTAGTCCCAGATGCCGGTCATGGTGTAGCACTCCACAACCTCCGGGTGTTGCAGGATCGATTGTTCGAAGTTCATCAGGTTCTGGCGTCCAGTGGAGGTGAGGTTGACGGTGGCGAAGACCACCACCTCCATACCCAGCACCTGACGATTCAGCAGCGCCACACGGCGCTGGATGATGCCCTCCTGTTCCAGCCGGTTGATGCGCCGCCAGCAGGGTGACTGTGACAGGTTGGTTCGCTCGGCGATTTCACCGGTGCTCAGAGCGGCGTCGCGCTGCAGGAGGCGCAGAATATCGAGATCCTGCTTGGCGAGCTTTGTGGGCATCATTGTCCTCGAATGGCGGCTGGCTGGATAGTTTATGCATTCTAGGAGGAAGAGGGTGGTTTTTGTACCCCAGGTCCGTGGTCCGTGGTCCGTGGTCCGTGAGTTGTGGCGGTGGCTGCCGGCCTGCGCATTCGCAAGGCCGGTTGACCCGAAGAACTCGCAACCCCCCCTCATGTACCGGCGCCGCGCCGGTGCAGGCTGCCCAGCTCCCGCCCCTCTTGATCTCAGATATGCAATGCGTGCCCCAGTGCACGCATTGCCGCTTCCTGCAGACCCTCGGACCGGGTGGGATGGGCATGGATGGTGGCGGCAATGTCCTCCAGTGTGGCCCCCATCTCGATGGCC
>JBKDZQ010000111.1:0-2714 GCA_047971325.1 Parahaliea sp. | reverse complement strand
CGGCAAGGCGGTGATAGTATTGTAGCGGATCAGGGGGCCGTCATCAGAATTCTGCACGCGGAAAACCTCGCGACAGATATACGCCAGCCTGCCAAGGCCGCTGCATGGCTGGTGCAGCGCTTCTTCGTGAATACGCCTCACCGCAGCCTGCGAATAGGTGTAACAGTGAAACAGCAGGTCTTCCTTGTTCTTGATGTGATAGTAGAATGCGCCTTTGGACACATTCAGATGCTCTGCTATTTCGTCCAGTGAGGTGCCGTTAAATCCCTGGCGGTTAAAGAACCAGGTGCCTGTTTTGTAGAAGGCCTGTTGCTTGAGCCGATTCTGTTCCTCGCGGTCGAAGCCCTTTACGTATGCGCCTGATGGTTTCTGGTGTGCGCGTATCTCGGGGTGGTACTCTCGTTGTCCGGCGGACAGCCCCCGGGAAAGCAGGTCAAAGGCTTCCTCCGCTACCGCGCCAACTCTGCCGGCGGGCACTTGGTGCAGCCAGGAAAAAGCCCAGTCGACTGAGCCAAGAATAGCGCGGGTAGTTGAGGTGGTTTCCAGTTCCCGAAAGCTTTCGTCCGCGATACCGTCGCGCAGATACTGGCGCAGGCGCTTGAACATCTGGGTATAGATTGCTTCCACCTCCTGGCGATGGGGGCCTTTGAGGGAAGCGATCTCCAACAGCGCCGCAATATAGGGTGCGCGGGACTCCCGGGCGGCCAGCCAGTCCTCGAAGTGGGAGATGAAGAAGGCTTTCGCCCGCGCCAGCGGCTGCGCATGCTGTGACTCAATGGTGTCCATCTTGTGCAGATGGTGCTGTAGCGCTGCCATATAGCACTGATATATTAATTCTTCCTTGGTTTTGACGTAGTAGTAGAGGCTGGTTTTGGTCAGTCCCAGGGTGGAGGCGATATCCTGCAAGGTTGTGGCCCGCGAGCCCTTGGAATTAAACAGCCTGGCGGCCTGGGATAAAATAGCCGCACGTTTGGTATCGTGTTGTGCAGAGCGATCAAAAGGTGAAACTGTGGGTTTGTCCCGGCTCATCCGCAACCTGACAGCGTTGCCCGTGGGCGGGCATACTCTTTCGTCTAAAGTTTCAACTCTAGGTATTTTCTTTGGTTGTGTCCAGTGCTCTTTCGGGATGTGCTAGCGGGATATCGTCTCAGTCGCCTGACATGCACTCCCTATGGCGGAAACAGTCCACTGTGTGGTCGTTGACCATGCCTATGGCTTGCATATAGGCGTAGACAATGGTCGATCCGACGAAGGTAAAGCCCCGGCGCCTGAGGTTCTTGCTGATGGTGTCGGACAGGGCGGTGGTGGCCGGTGCTTCGGAGAGACTTTGCCAGTGGTTCTGTATCGGCTGGTGATGCGCGAAGGCCCACAGGTAGTTGCCGAAGCTGCCAAACTCCTCCTGCACCGCGAGAAAGGCCCGGGCGTTGGTGCGTGCACCAAAGACCTTCAGCCGGTTGCGGACGATGGCGGGGTCGGCCAGCCGCTTTTCCAGTTGCGCATCGCTCAGTTTGGCTACCTGCCTGGGGTCAAACCCGGCAAAGAGCTTGCGGTAGCCCTCCCGCTTGCGCAGGACGGTAATCCAGGACAGGCCGGCCTGGGCGCCTTCCAGCAACAGGAATTCAAACAGGGTGCGGTCGTCGTGAACCGGCACACCCCACTCGCGGTCGTGATAGTCAATGTAGAGAGGATCATCAGTGCACCAGGCACAGCGCTGGGTCATCTTGAAGTGTCCAGTGGGAGCATTCCAGCCAGTATGTTACCGCCGCGAGCGGCCTGTCCAGCATTTGGTGGATGGTATCGGGCTGTGGGAAAATCACTGGCTTTCCGGGAGGGCAGGTATGACCGACACCATTCTCTATCAGCAGAGCAGCCATATTGGTCGCCTTTTATTGAATATTCCCGAGCGCCACAACGCATTGGGAGAAGAACAATTGCTGGCCGTGCGGAAGTTGCTGGCGGGCTTTGCTGCGGCGAACGCACCCCGGGTCCTGGTGATTTCGGGCGCCGGCAATCGCACCTTTTGCGCCGGTGCGTCGCTCAAGGAGCTCAACAGTGGAAAAATTTCCGGCGAACTGTTTCAGCAGACCACGGATATGATGGCTGCGCTGCCGATGCCCACCGTGGCGGCCATCAACGGCAGTGTATTTGGTGGTGGCGTCGAGCTTGCGCTCAGTTGCGATTTTCGGGTCGGAGTGGCAGGGGGCAGGCTGCGTGTTCCGGCGGCTGCCATTGGCCTGTGCTACCCGCTGGGCGGTATTGAACGGTTTGTACAGCGTCTTGGCGTCGCAGCTACCAAGCGCCTGTTGCTGGCGGCAGAAGAGCTGGATAGTGCTGCCATGCTGGACATCGGTTTTCTGGATTACCTGGTAACGGTGGAACAGTTCCAGGCCACAGTCGATAGCCTCGCCGGGAACCTTGCGGGCCTGGCGCCTTTGGCGGTGCGCGCCATGAAGCAGACAATTGCCGAATGTGCAGCCGGTGTACTGGACTTGGCGACCGCGCAAGCACGAGTAAGGCTCTGCAGTGAATCGGAGGACCTTGCAGAGGGATTTATGGCTCAGCGACAAAAGCGCTCCCCCGAATTTCGCGGATGTTAACCCATTTTTAACACCCCCACAAAAATCTCCCTATAAATCAACAGATTGCCGGTGTTGATGTGGGCAAGTGGCACTACATTCTGATCATTCTTGCACAGACTGCCCTCAGGCCACCAT
>JBKDZQ010000110.1:0-3032 GCA_047971325.1 Parahaliea sp. | reverse complement strand
CGGAAGCCCAGCACCACGCCCTGATCGACCATGCCCTGGAGCTTGGTGGCCCCCCCGGCACCGTCATCGGCCGCCAGATCAGCACACCTGAGGGACAATTCGTCGAGATCCTGCTGGGCTGGGAGCGCCTGCAGGCCTTCCTGCACCGGGACGCCTACCCCCGGGCCCCCTCCGTCCCCATCGGACTGATCGACTGCAATACCGCCGAGGCCGCGTTCTACGCCATTGAATACGCCGCCAGGGGCCACGCCGCCTCGGGTCTCATCACCTCGCCCCTGCTCTACGCCGCTGCGGCCCATACCGCCATGGGGCTCTTTGGCAAGAACGGTAAACCCTGGAAGATCCAGACCATGGCCAATGCGCTCTCCATTGCCCGCCCCACCCTGTCCAACCGACTGCGCCTGCTGAACGGCCTCGCTCCCGCCACCCGGCAGTTACTCCAGCAAGGCCTGCTGAAGCCGGAAATGGCCAAAATCCTGCTGGCCGAGCCCTCCCCCACCCGCCAGGAACGCCTGGCCCACCAGGCCGCCAAGGGCATGATGTCCACCCGCGCCCTGTACCGCCTAGTCCACCCCGGCTACGAACCGCCGCAGCTGGTGGCCCAGCCCCGCGGCAAGGCCACCCAACGCCTGGGCGATGTCGGTCTCATGGAACGGGAACTGGCAGAACACTACGGCACTCCTACGGCCATCACCCTCGATGCCAAACAGCACAAAGGCACCGTGGAACTCGCCTTCCACAGTCTGTCGGAACTCAAGGGCTTACTGGATAAACTGGATCATCGGATCCAGACCGATACGCTGCTGCGCGGCCAACTCAGCCTCTCGGTCGACAATTCCCGGGAAGCCAATGCCCTCCTCCTGGAACTCGGCGCCAACCAGGATCCCGAGCTCGACTGATGGGGACCGCCCGGTGCATAACACCGCATTGGCGGTGGGAAAGCCTGTGTACAGGGTTCGTAAAGGACATCAATGCAATCGGAAGTAACGTTTACCAAAGCGTAAGTAAAGTCTGATAACTCGTAATTAAAGACTGGAAAACTCAAAATAAACTTTTAAAAACAATCAGTTACAAGCCACCATATGTAATATCTCATATGACATAACCCTACCTTTTCGTATTTATTTATAAATATTCAATTCACCTAACAGACGTAATTAAAGTATTACGTAAGTCACTGAACACCTACTCCAGGCTCCAGACTTACACCGAAATCCCTCACACCAATACCCTCTTCTGCGCCTACAGCTTCGTGTAGGACACGAATACACTCTTTTCCGCTTTGAAAAGAAAAAAACAAGTGATCAATGCGAGGCCGCTGCAAAGCTCACAGCGCTACGGCTAGTTCAACAGAGCCGGTACTGCTCCCCGGATTAAATGAATGCAGGACAAGGTTTGCTTACGAACCAGGCGCACAAAGTTTACGCACGCGCGCGCCTGCACTCAGGCTTTCGCGCCCGCAGAACCCGACAACGACCGATGACTTTCCAGCAGGATCCCGCTGTCCTTACCGAGACCCACATAGGGATCCGCAATATCCCGGGTGATGTGAATATGGGAATCGGTGATACGCAGGATGTAGCCGAACACGTTGACCGTGGCGTTGACGACCTTGTGACCGCCCTGCCCCGCCATCGGCTGCGCCGGGATCAGCATGTTGCCCTGGACCTTGGTAATGACCTTGTCTGTCCGCAGACCATCCACGTAATCGGCAAAGCGCAACACCATGTCGTTGAACCGCTTGATGTGCTCCTTGAAGCTAATCCCCGGCGAGATCTCTTTCCAGGCGCGCACATGATCCAAGGTCTTGGAATTCAGGTGCTGACCCAACCGCCGCTTCGCCCACAAATGCACCCGCAGAAAATACGCCTCATTGTAACGCAGTGCATTGGGCGACAGTTTGAAGAAGTCCTTGCCGTACTTGATCAGGCTGTCATTGATCGTCGGTGGCAAGGTAAACGTGATGAAGGTGGTTTTGTTGACCTTGGCGGTCTTCTGGTAAATCCCGTAATTGCTCAAGGCCTGGAACGTCTGCTCGGCGCGCTCAAAGCCATAACGCTGCATGATCTGTTCCGGCAGCGCCGCCAGTTCCACCCGGGTGGACGCCAGGCGATCAAAGGACAACAGGGCGGTTTGCGTATTGCCCCCATTGACCGGCAATCCCATCACATTCAACACGTCACTGACCTTGATGGTCCAGGCGCCGCCATCGAGCACCGTGTGCGGCACCCCCTGGGTCTGTACCAGCTCGGTCAGGTAGGTGATCAGCCCGATGTAAAACCGCAGGTCATCCGCCTTGCACACCGGTCGTTCGGCCAGCGGACGCAAGGTCACTGGCACGTCCTGGCCATACCAGTCCACCGTCACCGGGCAGGGCTCGTAGATCAACCGGCGGGAGACGGGGAGAGCGCTGAACAACACCGTGCAGAACAGGTTGTCGACGAAGAAGGGCGTATCCTCCCGCAGGATGGCGGAGAACAATTCATTCGAAAACGTGTGGATCTCGTGATCCGCGGGCAGGGCAGGAGGGCGAGACACCGCGGGTTCAAGGATCGCCCCGGAATCCTGAAGACGACCCAGCTCGGGCACTTTCAGCCGGTACAGCGACACCGGCCTCCGGCAGCCCTCAAAGGCGACCAGGTGATGCTCCGCCACCCCGGCCGATACCAGCACCTTGAGCCGGTTGCGGATCGCGGCGGGCTTGAAACCGATGTAGTCAGCGATCTCCTGGATACTGTCGCGTCCCCCGTCGCGATCACCGCTCAGGGCCATGAAAGTCAGGATCCGGTGGTGGGTCTCCTCCAGCGATGGCATCAACTCGACAATCTGGCGCACCATGTCCACACGGAGACCGTGCGGGTTGTCGTAGAAGGGTGGAGCACCTGCTGTCCTCTCGGGACATCCTGCTGTTGCCGCGGATACACTTTGCCTACAACACCGTAACCAACTGATTTATATACAAAATATGGAAAATAATATTCCGTATTTATTGCCTGAAACACCGTCTGGAGACCAATTTCGCGCCCGCGGTA
>JBKDZQ010000109.1:0-3737 GCA_047971325.1 Parahaliea sp. | reverse complement strand
CAGGCGCTGTGCCAGATCGGCGGTATACAGGCCGCGATTTTCCAGGTGCAGGAAGGCGTGCTCGCCGCTGCCATCGGGCTCAAAGCCCAGCTGTTCGCGCACCACGAAATCATCCGGGCTCTGGCGAATCAGGCCCCGACCGCCCGGGGCCGGGCCGGCGATGGGCCAGACCGGCCTCATGCCGGCACCAGCAGTACCACCGCGTGGGCGGCGATGCCTTCCTCCCGGCCGGCAAAGCCCAGGCGCTCGGTGGTGGTGGCCTTGACGTTGACCTGGCCCACCTCGCCGGCCAGGTCGGCGGCAATATTGACGCGCATGGTCTCGATATGGGGCGCCAGCTTCGGCACCTGGGCGATGACGGTGGCATCCGCATTGCCCAGTCGCCAGCCCGCCGCGACCACCTGCGACATCACCGCGCGCAGCAGGGCGCGGCTGTCGGCGCCAGCGAAGACCGGGTCGGTGTCGGGAAAGTGGCGGCCGATATCACCGGCGCCGATGGCGCCCAGCAGGGCGTCGCAGAGGGCGTGCAGCAGCACGTCGCCGTCCGAGTGGGCCACCAGGCCGCGCCCGTGCCCGATGCGCACCCCCCCCAGCACCAGGTGATCACCGGGGCCGAAACGGTGGACGTCGTAGCCGTGGCCGATACGCATCAGGGTTGCTCTCCGCCAGTTTGAGCTTGCAGGTAAAAGGCGGCCAGCGCCAGGTCATCGGCAACCGTCACCTTCAGGTTGTCGCCGCCACCGGGCACCAGGTGTACCGGATGGCCGGCCCATTCCATGGCGGAGGCCTCGTCGGTGACCGCCACGCCGGCCGCCAGCGCCCCGGCGAGGGCCTCGCGCAACTGGCCGAAGCGGAACATCTGCGGGGTCTGGGCCCGCCAGCAGTGCTGCCGGTCCACGGTGCACTCCACCCGGCCCGAGGCACCGGCAAACTTGAGAGTGTCGACCACCGGCTGCGCCAGAATGCCACCCTCCTGCGTGTCGAGCACCCGTTCGACCAGTGCCTCGAGGTCCGCCAGGCGCAGACAGGGCCGCGCGGCGTCGTGGACCAGCACCCAGTCGTCTTCGTATGCAAATTCTTGCAATCCTTTCAGGCCGGCGAGCACCGAATCAGCCCGCTCGGCGCCGCCGGCCAGGCACAATACCCGGGGGTCCTGGAGCAGGCCAAGCGCTGACGCGCGGGTATCATCCGGGTGCAAGGCCACCGCAACCCGGACCAGCCGGTCGAGTCGCAGCAGGGCCCGCAGGCTGTGCTCGAGAACCGTGGCGCCGGCCAGTGGCAGGTACTGCTTGGGGCAGTCGCTGCCCATACGCCGGCCAATGCCGGCGGCGGGCACCACGGCGTAAAGGGCGGCAACGCTCAATCGCGCGGCTCCTTCGGCTTTGCGTTACCACGGCTTTTGACCTCGCCCTGGGCAAACTGGTAGAACACCTCGCCCTCGCGAATCAACCCAAGCTGTTCCCGGGCCCGCTGTTCCACCGACTCATTGCCACTCTTGAGCTCCAGTACTTCCCGCTCCAGCACCGTGTTGCGCTCGCGCAACTGTTCGTTGAGTGTGGTCTGCTCGCACACCTGTGTCTCCAGCCGGTACTTCTCCGCCAGGCTGCCCTCGGCCAGCCACAGCCGGTACTGCAGCAGCAGCACCAGAGCCACCAGCAGAGCGAGCAGCCAGCGCACCGTCGCGCTCCCCCCGGCCCCGGCCTAGCGCTTGAACTCCGCCAGCCCGCGATAGGGTGCAGCGGCACCCAGTTCCGCTTCGATACGCAGCAGACGGTTGTACTTGGCCACCCGGTCGGAACGGCACAGGGAGCCGGTCTTGATCTGGCCGGCGGCGGTGGCCACCGCCAGGTCGGCGATGGTGGTGTCCTCGGTTTCGCCGGAGCGGTGGGAAATCACCGCCGTGTAGCCAGCGGCCTTGGCCATGGCGATGGCGTCCAGGGTCTCCGAGAGGCTGCCGATCTGGTTGAATTTGATCAAAATGGAGTTGCCCACGCCGCGCTCGATGCCCTGCTCGAGGATTCTGGTGTTGGTCACGAACAGGTCGTCGCCCACCAGCTGCACCCGCTTGCCGATCTTCTCGGTGAGCAGTTTCCAGCCATCCCAGTCGGACTCGTCCAGACCATCCTCGATGGAAATGATGGGATGGGCTTGGGCCAGGGCGGCCAGATAGTCGCAGAAACCCGCGCTGGAATACTGCTTGCCCTCCCCCGCCAGGTCGTAGACACCGTCCCTGTAGAACTCGGAGGCCGCGCAGTCCAGGGCCAGGGTGATATCCTCGCCCAGGGTATAGCCGGCCTTCTTCACCGCCTCGGCGATGACCTCCAGGGCCGCCTCGTTGGAGGGCAGATTGGGGGCAAAGCCACCCTCGTCACCCACGGCGGTGTTCAGGCCGCGGCCGGACAGCACCTTCTTCAGGTGGTGGAAGATCTCGGCACCGGCGCGCAGGGCCTCGGCGAAACTCTGCGCCGCCACCGGCTGCACCATGAACTCCTGGATATCGACGTTGTTGTCGGCGTGCTCGCCACCGTTGAGGATGTTCATCATCGGCACCGGCATGCTGAAGCCATCCGTGCCATTGATGGCGGCGATGTGGCGATACAGGGGCAGCCCCTGGGCCTGGGCGGCAGCCTTGGCCGCGGCCAGGGATACGGCCAGGATGGCGTTGGCCCCGAAGCTGGCCTTGTTGTCGGTGCCATCGGCAGCGATCATGGCGGCATCCAGGCCGCGCTGGTCGGCGGCGTCGCGGCCCAGTAGCAGGTCGCGAATCGGGCCATTGACATTGCCCACCGCCTTGAGCACGCCCTTGCCGAGGTAGCGCGAGCTGTCGCCGTCGCGCAGTTCCAGCGCCTCGCGGGAACCGGTGGAGGCACCCGAGGGCGCGCAGGCGGCGCCTACCTGACCCGAGGCCAGGATCACCTCGGCCATCACCGTGGGATTGCCCCGCGAGTCCATTACCTCGAAAGCCTGGATGTCGGCGATTTTGCTCATAGCTTGCTCCGTGTACAGGTTAGCTCAAAAAAATAAAGTCGGGACATGGCCCACGATCAGGGGATGGCCAGGGGCGGCAGGCCCTTCACCACCTCGTCCACCGCCTTGACCTGGGCCAGGAAGGGCTCCAGCAGGTCCAGCGGCAACGCGCTGGGGCCATCGCAGAGCGCGCGATCGGGCTCCGGGTGGGCCTCCAGGAACAGGCCGGCCAGGCCAGTGGCCATGCCCGCGCGGGCCAGTTCCGCCACCTGGGCGCGGCGCCCGCCGGAGGCGGCGCCACCGGGGTCGCGGCACTGCAGGGCGTGGGTCACATCGAAAATCAGCGGTACGTTGCCGCAGCTTTGCTTCATCACCCCGAAGCCGAGCATGTCCACCACCAGGTTGTCGTAGCCAAAATTGCTGCCGCGCTCGCAGAGCATGAGGCGGTCGTTGCCGCACTCGCGGAATTTTTCCGCCACATTGGCCATTTGCGAGGGCGAAAGGAATTGCGGTTTCTTGATGTTGATAATGGCGCCCGTGGCGGCCATCGCCGCCACCAGATCGGTCTGGCGGGCCAGGAAGGCGGGCAACTGGATGATGTCGCACACCGCCGCCGCCGGGGCCGCCTGCTCCGGGCTGTGCACGTCGGTGATCACCGGCACCCCGAAGGTGGTTTTCACCGCCTCCAGCATGCGCAGCCCCTCCTCCAGCCCCGGCCCGCGGAAGGAGTGGATGGAGGAGCGGTTGGCCTTGTCGAAGGACGCCTTGAA
>JBKDZQ010000108.1:0-7131 GCA_047971325.1 Parahaliea sp. | reverse complement strand
CAGCATCGACCATGGCGCCGACACGCGGGGCCTGAACCTGCGTACCCAGCAGCGGCGCCTGGAACAACACAAGGAAACGTTTGCCAGCCTGATCAACGGTGTGCGCCGGGACCTGGCCATGCGCTACATGGCCAATGAACACTATTCGATGAGCCAGATTGCCGATCTGCTGGGCTACAGCATGCCGAGCTCTTTCACTCGCTGGTTTATCACCCAGTTCGGCGCCGCGCCGGCGCGCTGGCGCGCCGAACACGGTGAGTTATCGGCTGGGGATTGCGGGGATGGCTCCCAGTCCGGCCACCAGTCATCTGCGCCGGAAACCACCCCCTGGGGCCTCGCTGGAGAAGCACCCGGCAGTCAGCCACTTGACGATAAGGGCCGGATACACAGGTCATCACCCACCAGGCGAGCCTGGTAAACCGGTAGAAACACACCGGCCTCCTCCAGGCAGGCACCGGTTTGCAGGTCGTAGTGCTGCTTGTACAGGGGAGAGGCCACCACGATGCGTCCCTGCACATCGCCGACGATGCCACGCGACATGACGTTGGCCTTGCCGATGGGGTCGCGATTGCCGAGGGCGTAGACCTGCCGCTCGCTATCGGGCAGGTAGAAAATCGCCACCTGCTCTGCCTGTATCAGGGCGCAAACACCGGAATTCTCCACCAGATCGTCACGGTGGCACACCGCCGTCCACTGCGCCTGTGAGATTGCTTTCATCCCCATCTTGCTTCTCCACTGTTCTGTCAGTCGCTATACCTGACTCCGGGTATGGCTCACTTGCTGCTGGCTACCAGGCGGATTTTCTCCTCGGCACGGGCGGGGCGAATCTGTCCGCGCTCCTGCACGAACACCACGCCGCTGTCCTGTTCCGGGGAATTGACAAACTGGCGGAAACGCCTGAGTTTTTCCGGATCATTGAGGGTGGTCGTCCATTCGCACTGGTAGGTATCGATCACCACCTGCATCTGTGCTTCCAGCTCGGCGCAAATCCCCAGACTGTCCTGGATAATCACCTGGCGCAGGTAGTCGAGCCCACCCTCCAGATTGTCCATCCACACCGAGGTGCGCTGTAGGCGGTCCGCCGTGCGCACATAGAACATCAGGAAGCGGTCGATGTACTGGATCAGGGTCTTATCGTCGAGATCGGTGGCAAACAGGTCGCCATGTCGCGGCTTCATGCCGCCGTTGCCGCAGAGGTAGAGGTTCCAGCCGTTTTCGGTGGCAATCACCCCGAAATCCTTGGACTGGGCCACGGCGCATTCGCGGGTACACCCCGACACCGCTCCCTTGAGCTTGTGCGGTGCCCGCAGCCCCTTGTAGCGGTTCTCGATCAGGATGGCCATGCCGACGCTATCCTGCACGCCGTAGCGACACCAGGTGCTGCCAACGCAGGACTTGACCGTGCGCAGGGCCTTGCCATAGGCGTGCCCGGTTTCAAAGCCAGCGGCCACCAGTTCCCGCCAGATCTCCGGCAACTGGTGCTGGCGCGCACCAAACAGGTCGATGCGCTGGCCGCCGGTGATCTTGGTGTAGAGGCCGTATTTCTTCGCCACCTCGCCGATCACAATCAGCTTGTCCGGAGTGATCTCGCCACCGGCCACCCGCGGCACAATGGAATAGGTGCCGTCCTTTTGCATATTGGCCAGGAAGTTGTCGTTGGTATCTTGCAAGCTCACGTGGGGCAGTGCCAGCACATGCTCGTTCCACAGGGAAGCCATGATGGAGGCGATGGCCGGTTTGCAGATCT
The DNA here is from genome assembly GCA_047971325.1 of Parahaliea sp. Classification (GTDB taxonomy): domain Bacteria; phylum Pseudomonadota; class Gammaproteobacteria; order Pseudomonadales; family Halieaceae; genus Parahaliea. Next base: position 5,384 of record JBKDZQ010000108.1, on the reverse strand, counting down.
CGCAGCCGCGGCCGTTCCCATGTTGTTCGATCATGGCGGCGAAGCTCTTGATTTCCCCCACCCGTGCCAGGTGAAATAACTCCTGGCGGGTATAGGGAAAGTGTTCACAGAGGCTCTTGTCCACCACCACACCGCGGGCGACGAGTTCGGTTTCCACCACGCTCTTGAGCATGGCGGCACAGCCTCCGCAACCGGTGCTGGCCCTCGTTCCGGCCTTGACCTCACCCAGAGTGCAGCAGCCGCCATCGATGGCATCAATCACACCGCCCTTGGTGACGTTGTGGCAGGAACACACAGTGGCGGTTATCGGCAGCGCTGCGGCGCCCAGCAGGGGCTTGCCACCCGCCGCGGGAATGATCAGGCTTTCCGGTTCTGCCGGCAGCTCCAGTCCGTTGAGAAAATACTGCAGCAGGGTATCGTAGTCTTGGCAATCCCCGACCAGCACAGCACCGAGCAGGGCGCTGCCATCGGCGCTGGTTACAATGCGCTTGTAAACTTCGGTCCGCTCGTCGCTGAACACATAGGAAATACTGCCTTCGCCGCGGCCGTGGGCATCACCGATGGAACCGACATCCACCCCCAGCAGCTTGAGTTTGGTGCTCATGTCGGCGCCGCGAAAGCTGGCCTCCTCCCCCGCCAGCTGGCTGGCCACCGCTTCCGCCATGCGATAACCCGGCGCCACCAGGCCATAGATACGACCACCGAACAGCGCACACTCGCCAATGGCGAAGATGTCGGAATCGGAGGTCTTGCATTTGTAGTCGATGACAATGCCACCGCGCTCTCCCACCGCCAGTTCCGCTTCCCGGGCCAGTTGGTCGAGGGGCCGGATGCCGGCGGAAAACACGATCATATCGGTGGGCAGGGCGGTTTCATCCGCAAAGTCCATGCGCAGGGCAGTCTGCCTGTCGTGCACGATCTGCCGGGTATTCTTGCCAGTGTGCACACACACGCCCAGGCCTTCTATCTTGCGGCGCAGCATTTTCGAGCCGCCGTCATCGAGCTGCACACCCATCAGGCCGGGGGCGAATTCCACCACGTGGGTTTCCAGACCCAGGTTGCGCAGGGCATTGGCACACTCAAGACCGAGCAGACCGCCACCTACCACCACGCCAATTTTGCTGGTCTTGGAGATGGCCTTGATACGGCCCAAGTCGTCGATGCTGCGATAGGTGAGACAGCGCTCATCTTCGGCGCCCTTGACTGGCGGCACGAAGGGGTAGGATCCGGTGGCCAGCACCAGTTTGTCATAGCTGAAGCGGCGCCCACCCTCGGTCACCACTTGCTTCCGGTTGCGCTCGATGCGCTTGACCGGATCGCCGAAATGCGCTTTTACATTCCACTCGTTATAGGTCTGGCGGGAAGCCAGTGCCAGGTCGGCCGGTTCGCGCCCGGAGAAAACCTCCGACAGATGCACCCGGTCGTAGGCCGGACGGGGCTCCTCGCCGATAACGGTAATGGTGTCACCGGTCCGCAGCGCCACCAGGCTCTGCACGAAATGGTGTCCGACCATGCCGTTACCCACGACCAGAATGTTGCGTTTACTCATACCCTTACACCTTTGCTTGCTTGAGCCGCGGGACCACACGCCTCTTGCGACGCAAGGCCCATCACCGCCAGACCTGTTCGGCAACAGGGACCTTGCGTTTGGCAATCAATACTGACCTGTTTTTAGCAAGCGTTGTGCCACAACCATTTTTTTCTTTTGCAACAGACTCTTAACGGATTTTCAAGGCTCGGGAATGCACTCACGGGCCATCAGGACAGCGACGACAGGCACACCGTGGTGCATTTGCGGTACTAAATTGGTGCAGGGATTTTCACTCTCCTCGACGGGAACCACCGGCCTGCTCTGCAATACTGCTCGACGCCGGAATCCTGGAGCGCACAGCACTCGGTGCCTAGCCCTGCCCTTGCATCAAGGATTTTTCCAGCGCCCGGCCCTAACGCAATACGCCCCGGCTGTTCATGATCCCGGCGTAGAAAAAAAGGAATATCGCCACCACCACGATGGCGGCGGAAAACCACAGGGACAGTGCGTCGCCCATCACCTCCAGAGCATTGTCGAACAGGTAGTTGCGCACGTATACGGCCAACAGTGCCAGCAGCGAGACGAAAAACACCGTCGGCGCCAGGCGCCGACGCAACAGCAGCAGCAGCGCACCCAACACCCCGGTGCCCACCGCGATGCCCCAGAACACCACCACCCAGGTGGGCAGGCTGTAGACATGGTCGAGTTGCTGCTGGGAGAAATTGGCCAGGTACCGGGCGTCGCGGGTCTGGGTCATCACAAAATCCAGCGCTCCCGCCACGTTCCACAGCAGGGCGAGCACACCCACCAGCCACAGGTGCCAGGGTGTGACCACGCGGCGGGCATTGGCAAGAATCGACATGAGAGTTCCTCTTTCAGGCTGGTCGTATATGCGGCTGGCGCAGACACCTGCCCAGCCCTTGAACAAGGGCCGAAGTGTAGCAGGCTTCCCCTCACTCCAGGCAGGCGCGAATGTGCTCCGACTCAAAACCACGATACTGTAAAAACCGCTGGCGGCGCCCTCTCTCCCTCAGGTCCTGCGGCGGGTTCTCGCCAAACTTCTTGCGACAGACATCAAGCGCACGTTGTGTCCAGTCCACTGCCAGCGCCTCCAGGGCACATTCCAGTTGTTCCCCGGCAATCCCTTTCTGACGCATTTCCTGGTGAAGACGCAGGGGGCCATAGCCCCGCAGGATGCGCTGGCGCACAAAACCCAGGAGATAGCGACTGTCACTTTGCAGGCTTTCCTGCGCCAGCTGGTCCAAGACCCCGGCAATGCCTTCTGTCTGGCGAAAGCGCCTTTGCAGTTTCTGTTCCAGCTCTCGCCGCGAGTGCTCCCTGCGGGCGAGCAGGTCCATGGCGGCCCGGCGAAGAGCCGGGCGCAGGTCTTCGGGTGTGGGCACTAATCGGATGTCGAGTCGACCGGCTCGGCTTCATCTTCTTTTGCCGAGGGCGCCTGGCCACTACCACTGTTCATGGTCTGTTTGCGAATAGCCTGCTCGATCTCGTTGGCGACCGCGGGGTTGTCTTCAAGAAACTTGGCGGCGTTGGCCTTGCCCTGGCCGATCTTGTCGCCCTTGTAGGCATACCAGGCACCGGACTTGTCCACCAGGCTGAGTTTCACGCCCCAGTCGATGACTTCCCCCATGTGATAGATGCCCTTGCCGTACATGATCTGGAACTCGGCCTGCTTGAAGGGTGGCGACACCTTGTTCTTCACCACCTTGACCCGGGTTTCGTTGCCCACCACCTCGTCACCGTCCTTGACAGCGCCAATGCGGCGGATATCCAGACGCACCGAGGAATAGAATTTAAGGGCGTTGCCACCGGTGGTGGTTTCGGGGTTGCCGAACATGACACCAATCTTCATGCGAATCTGGTTGATGAAGATCACCAGGCAATTCGTCTGCTTGATAGTGGCGGTTAGCTTGCGCATGGCCTGGCTGAGCAGACGGGCCTGCAGGCCGACGTGGGAGTCCCCCATCTCGCCTTCGATTTCCGCCTTGGGAGTCAGTGCTGCCACGGAATCCACCACCAGCACATCCACCGCGCCGGAGCGCACCAGCATTTCGGCGACTTCCAGGGCCTGTTCACCGGTGTCGGGCTGGGAGAGAATGAGATCGTCCACCTGCACTCCCAGCTTTTCGGCGTAGATGGGGTCCAGGGCGTGCTCGGCGTCGATAAAGGCGGCGGTGCCGCCGGCCTTCTGGGCCTCGGCGATCACCTGCAGGGTCAGAGTGGTTTTACCGGAGGATTCCGGGCCGTAGATCTCACAGATACGCCCCCGGGGCAGGCCGCCGATGCCCAGGGCGATATCCAGACCCAGGGAGCCGGTGGAAATCGCGGGAATCGCGACGCGCTCGTTGTCCCCCATGCGCATGACCGTGCCCTTGCCGAACTGGCGTTCGATCTGCGACAGGGCCGCGTCCAGTGCTTTTTGTTTGTTCGGATCCATTACTCGCCTCCGGTCTATCCGGTACTGGACCATCCAGTACGCCACACAGTGAAACTACTGTATATATACTCAGTGTTTGCGCAGCGAATTGCAAGCCCGAAAAGCGATGAATTTCGCTCATCCCCCCACCACCTGCGCGAAAACCCGACAGGTGGCCGGGGCTGGCCAACGCCGGCCACCTACCACATCCCGGGAGCACCATTATTCCTGCAGCGAGGTTGTATGGCGGATTAAAACTCCGCGCGCAAACTCAACATGTAGTTACGTGGCTCTCCATACCAGTTATATCCACTGGCAGTACCAATGGTCTGCCAGTAATGCTTATCAAACAGGTTGTTGACGCTCAAAGTGGCCTTTATATTTGAACTCAACTGATACCCGACAGAAGTTCCCCAGACGGCTCGTCCACCGGAACTGAAACGATAATCTACATATGGTTCACCCCATGTCCCCGTCGTTTCATCATAGACAGTCGGTGTTCGTCCCGTACTGTACTGCTCCGATTGAGCGACGGCATTTACGCCAAGCGTCCAATTTTCAAACTTGTAGTCAAGCCATACTTTTAACATGTGACGCGGCAATGTGGTGTTCCGCCACTTGAATGCGTTTACATCATCCTTGCTCTTATCCTGGTAACTGTACCCCACCGCCGCAGTCAGGTTTGGCAGGACTTCGCCACTTACCTCCGCCTCAAATCCCTCAATCAGGGTTTCGCCCGCCGCTGAATAGCAACATGAACTTCCATTGCCATCATTAATGGTACGCTCGGAAACAAGGGAAGCCTCACCCTCTCGTTCGGTACGGTAAATTGCCAGCGATGCGGTAGCTCTACCCGACCAAAGCTCGCCCTTTACACCGAGCTCGTAGCTTCGTCCAGTCACGGGGTCAAGCGGCTTTTCATTTTCATCCCAGTAGCTGGCCTGCGACTTAAAGGTTTCCGCCACACTCATATAAAAAAGCCAGTCGGGAGAAACATCATAGGAAACAGCAAAAAATGGAACAAAAACATTGTCGTCCTTGTAACGCGTCGTCCGATTGCCATCACCGTCATTCTGGGTGAACTCATAGTTGTTTAAACGCCCCCCAACAATCGCTTTCAGGCGATCAAGCAATTGCAGGCGGAGAGTCCCATAATTATGTTGATTTGCAGTTAAAACTGACCCGGGATGTGCATCTAATATTGACCCACCCCGAACGCCAGATTATGGCGTAGATTTCAATTTCCTGCCTCTCTCCCCACGGTCCTGGGTCGTGGAGTGTTTCAACCTGTAACTGTCTTTGCCCGTCTCCAGGATATGGCAGTGATGCGTCAGCCGGTCCAGCAAGGCCGTTGTCATCTTCTCGTCGCCGAACACCACTGACCATTCAGCGAAGCTGAGGTTGGTGGTAATGATGATG
>JBKDZQ010000107.1:0-8500 GCA_047971325.1 Parahaliea sp. | reverse complement strand
ACCCGGCTGCATTCCGGGTAGCGGTTGGTGATTTCCACCCAGGGGTCTTCGCCCAGCTGCTTGAGGCCGAGGGACACGCGGTTGCGCTCGCGGTCGAACTTGAGCACCTTGACTTCAATTTCCTGACCCACTTCCACGATTTCGGAAGGGTGCTTGATGCGCTTCCAGGCCATGTCGGTAATGTGCAGCAGGCCGTCCACACCGCCGAGGTCAACGAAGGCGCCGTAGTCGGTCAGGTTCTTGACGATACCCTTGATGCTCATGCCTTCCTGCAGGGCTTCCAGCAGGGCTTCGCGCTCTTCGGAGTTGGCTGCTTCCATCACCGCGCGGCGGGACACCACCACGTTGTTGCGCTTCTGATCCAGCTTGATGACCTTGAATTCGAGGTCTTTACCTTCCAGGTGGGCCGTTTCGCGCACCGGGCGCACATCCACCAGGGAGCCGGGCAGGAAGGCGCGAATGGAGTTGATGTCGACCGTGAAGCCGCCCTTGACCTTGCCGTTGATAACGCCGGTAACCACTTCGTCGGCTTCGTGCGCGGCTTCGAGTTCTTTCCAGGCTTCGGCGCGCTTGGCTTTTTCACGGGACAGCTTGGTTTCACCGAAACCGTCTTCCACGGTTTCCAATGCCACCTGGACTTCGTCGCCAACGCTCAGGCTGCATTCGCCGGAGGCATCGATGAACTGGGCACGAGGAATCACGCCTTCGGACTTCAGGCCCGCGTGGACGGTGACCCACTCGTTATCGATGTCGATGACCACGCCGGTCACAATTGAACCCGGCTCCATCTCGACAGTCTTCAAACTTTCTTCAAACAGTTCAGCGAAAGATTCGCTCATTACACGTTACCTGTAAAAGTGATTGGCGGCTGCCCGCCACCTGCACCGTGCCGCCAGCCGGCCCGGGTCATTGAACAGACTCCGCGCCGGGGCCACTTCTGGACCGGCCCACACGCGGCCTTTCCTGCCGTTGTTTGAGGATTTCACCGCAGATAGCGGCTAGTTGAGGCGCCTTGCCGTCACTTCCCTCATCACCTTCGCGAACACCTCCGCCACCGCCGTAGCGGTGCTGTCGATCACGACGGCGTCCTCCGCGGGCACCAGGGGAGCCACGTCGCGCTGGCTGTCGCGCGCATCCCGCTCCTTGATGTCCTTTAGAAGGCGCGGGAGACTAACATCTTCTCCCCTGTCAAGCAACTGGCGGTAGCGGCGCTCGGCGCGCTCCCGGGCGCTGGCGGTGAGGAAGATTTTCAGGGGGGCATCCGGGAATACCACCGTGCCCATGTCGCGACCATCGGCCACCAGCCCCGGCGGGCGCAGGAATTGACGCTGTCGCGCCAGCAGGGCCTCGCGAACAGCGGGAATGGCGGCCACGGTGGAAGCACCGCGGCCGCCCTCCTCGGTGCGAATGGCGCGGCTGACATCCCGTCCTTTATAGGACACCAGCACCTCGCCGTTGTCGGCGGTGGCAAAGGCCACCTCGAGCTGGCGGGCCACGGCGGTGACAGCCTCCGGGTCACCCCAGCTCACGCCCTCGATCACACAGGCCTGGCCGGTCACCCGGTACAGGGCGCCACTGTCCAGGAAGTGCCAGCCCAGGGTATCGGCCAACATGTGGCTGATGGTGCCCTTGCCCGCGCCACTGGGACCATCGACGGTGATGACCACTGCCTCAGCCACGGTGCTTCAGCCCGCCAGCGCCGACACTTGCAGGCCGAGCCCCCGGGCCAGGGCGTCGAAAGCGGGAAAAGAGGTGGCCACATGATCGCAGTCCAGTACGCGGATTTCGCGCTCGGCGCGCAGGGCGGCAATGGCGAAGGCCATGGCGATGCGGTGGTCGTGGTAGGTGTGAATCACCCCGCCCCCCAGCGCGCCGCCCTCGATAATGATGCCGTCGTCGAGCACCTCGTTCTTCACCCCCAGGGTGTTCAGGCCCTCGGCCATGGCGGCGATGCGATCGCTCTCCTTGACCCGCAGTTCAGCGGCACCGCGCAGCACAGTGCGCCCCTCGGCACAGGCCGCGGCGATGAACAGGGCCGGAAATTCGTCGATGGCCAGCGGCACCTGGTCCCGGGGAATCTCGATCCCCTTGAGGGGCGCGTAGCGCACGCGGATGTCCGCCACCGGCTCACCGCCCACCTCGCGCTCGTTCTTGAGGGTGATATCGGCCCCCATCAGCGACAGGATGTTCAGCACCCCGATGCGGGTGGGGTTGATGCCGACATGGGTCAGCAGCAGATTGGAGCCGGGGGCGATGCTGGCTGCCACCAAGAAGAAGGCGGCGGAGGAAATATCCGCTGGCACCTCGATATCGCAGGCCTGCAGCCGCTCCCCGCCGCGCACGCAGATCACCCCGTTTTCGATTTTCACCGGGTAGCCGAAACCGCGCAGCATGCGCTCGGTGTGATCGCGGGTCGGCGCCGGTTCGGTGACCGAGGTGTGCCCGCTGGCATACAGCCCCGCCAGCAGCATGCAGGATTTCACCTGGGCCGACGCCATTGGCAGGTCGTAGTGGATGCCCTGCAGGCTGCGGCCGCCGCGAATCGTCAGCGGCGGCTTACCGTCGCTGGCGCTGATGTCTGCGCCCATCCGTGTCAGTGGCTCCATCACCCGCCCCATGGGCCGCTTGCGCAGGGATACGTCGCCGGTCAGTTCCACGTCGAAATCCTGCCCCGCCAGCAGCCCGCTGAGCAGGCGGATGGTGGTGCCGGAGTTGCCTACGTCCAGAGCGTGGGGCGGCGCCTTCAGGCCCCGGAGTCCAACCCCGTGGACTTCCACTTCGCCGTCCTCCGGCCCGTCGATGCGCACCCCCATGGCGCGGAAGGCGGTCACCGTGGCCAGCGCATCCTCGCCCTCGAGGAAACCGCTGACCCGGGTCGTGCCCTCGGCGATGGCGCCGAGCATGATGGCGCGGTGAGACACTGATTTGTCCCCCGGTACCCGGGCTTCGCCACTGATGGTGCCGCCCGGCATCAATTTGAATTCCATGAACGTTTGTACTCCGGATTCTCTGGTTGCTGGCGAATTCAGTCGCCGCGACGGCGCGCGGCCAGCTTCGCGGCAAAGTCATCCCGCGCCACCTTGGCCCGGCTGAACACTTGCAGCATTTCGTCCCCGTCCTCGCGCTCCACCGCCTGGCGCAACAGCGCCAGATGGGCGCTGAACTGGTCCATGGCCGCCAGTACCGCGGCGCGGTTGGCGATGGCGATGTCCCGCCACATCACCGGGTCCGAGGAGGCAATGCGGGTGAAATCGCGAAAGCCACCAGCGGCGAAACGAAAAATATCGGTGCTGACCGGGCTCTGCGCCAGAGCGTCCACCAGCGCGTAGGCCAGCATGTGCGGCAGGTGGCTGGTAGCCGCCAGCACTGCGTCGTGGTCGGCCACGGCCATGTCCACCACCTCGGCGCCGGTGCAGGCCCACATGTCGCGCACCAGTTGCACGGCATCGGCATCGTTGTCCGGCGCGGGGGTGAGAATGACCCGGTGATCGACGAACAGCTCCTCCCGGGAGGACTCTACCCCACTCTGTTCGGAGCCGGCAATCGGGTGGCCGAGCACCAGACGCGGAGGCATCGAGCCCCACAGACGCTCGGCACAACGCTGCAGGTTGCCCTTGACGCTGGCCACGTCGGTGACCACCGCCCGGCTGCCGGTTGCGCGCAGCTGTGGCAGAATGCGTTCGAGCATATCCTCTGCCACCAGGGTCGGGGTGGCGATCACCACCAGTTCCGCCTCCGCCAGCGCCGCCGCCAGGTTAAGGTGGTAGCTGTCGATCACCCCCAGCTCCACTCCCCGCGCCAGCGAAGGCTCCCGGTGGCCATAGCCAATCACCCGGCGACTGAAACCCCGCGCCCGCAGCACGCGAGCCAGGGAGCCGCCGATCAGGCCGAGGCCGGCAATGAGGGTGGTGTCGATGCGTGCCGCCGCTGTCATGGCTGTCGATATCCGCCTACAGGACCGCGCGAGGATAGGAGCCCAGCGGCTTGAGCAGGATGGACTGCTCCTCCAGCTCGGCAATGATGGTACGAATGTTGTCGTCCTGCAGATGGCCCTCGAACTCGATAAAGAACACGTAGGCCCATTTCTCGGTGCGCGAGGGCCGGGTGTCGATGCGGGTCAGGCTGACACCGGCGCGGCGAAAAGGATCGAGCAGTGCGTAGAGAGCACCGGGCTTGTTGCGGCTGGAGACGATGATGGAGGTCTTGTCACGGCCGCTGGGTGGCACCTCGTCGCGTCCCACCACCAGGAAGCGGGTGGTGTTGTCGGGGTAGTCCTCGATATGTTCCGCCAGTTTCTCCAGACGGTAACGCTCGGCGGCCATATCCCCCGCCACCGCCGCCACGCCCTCCACGCTGGCCGCCAGGCGCGCCGCCTCGCCGTTGCTGGAAACCGCCTCGCGCTCCGCGTAGGGCCAGTGCAAATCCATCCAGTTGCGACACTGGGCCAGGGCCTGCTGGTGGGCGCAGATTTTCCGCACCTCCCCCTGTCCGGTGCCGGGCTTCACCAGCAGGTGGTGCACGATGGGCATCTCCACCTCGCCGGAGATTTTCAGCGGCGAGTCCATGAAATTGTCGAGGGTGTGGCTGACCATCCCCTCGGTGGAGTTCTCCACCGGCACCACCCCGTAGTTGCATTCTCCGGATTCCACCTGGGAGAAAACGCTGTCGATAGTGTTCTGCGACACCGGAATGGCGGCGTGACCGAAGTGCTTGATGGTCGCTCCGTGGGTAAAAGTGCCCTCGGGGCCGAGATAGGCCACCTGCAGGGGTTTTTCCAGGGCCAGGCAGGCGGACATGATTTCACGAAAGATATGGGCGACGTTCTCGCCGGCCAGGGGGCCCTCGTTGCGGTCGATGATGCGCTTGAGTACCTGGGCCTCGCGCTCGGGCCGGTAGTAGACCACTTCCTCCGGCCCATCGCTCTCCCCACGGGCCCGGGCGGCCTGGACCGCATCGAGCTTGATCTGGGCCACCCGCTGGGCGCAACCCGCCCGGCGGTTGATCAGGGACTGGATTTCCCGGTCCAGGCGGTCAATGTCGGCCCTCACATCGTCCAGGCTGCGTTGGTCGTCGGACATAACTCTCTACCGGGTCTCTGTTTCGGGCCTGCCGGGCCGCTGCGATGAGTGAATGCTGCGCTGGCTCAACCGTGGCTGCGCTCGAAATCCCGCATGAAGGCAATCAGCGCGTCGACGGCATCCTCTCCCACTGCATTGTAGATGCTGGCGCGCATCCCGCCTACCGAGCGATGCCCCTGCAGGTTGAGCAGGCCGGCGGCATCGGCCTGGGCGAGGAAGGTTTTGTCCAGGCTGTCGTCGGCCAGGGTGAAGGGTACGTTCATCAGTGAGCGGCTGGCCACTTCCACCGGGTTGGCGTAGAAATCGCTGCCATCGATGGCGGCGTAGAGTTTTTCGGCCTTGCGACGGTTGATGACCTCCATGGCCTCCAGGCCGCCCTGCCGCCGCAGCCATTCGAAGACCAGGCCCGCCAGGTAGAGGGCGTAGGTGGGCGGGGTGTTGTACATGGAATCGTTCTCCGCCGCCACTTGCCAGTTGAGCATGGCGGGGCAAACATCCGCGGCGCGACCGAGCAGGTCCCAGCGCACGATCACCAGGGTGAGGCCGGCGGGGCCGATGTTTTTCTGGGCGCCAGCGTAGATGACGCCGAACTGTGACACGTCGATGGGGCGCGACAGGATGGTGGAGGACATATCGGCCACCAGGGGCACCTCGACCTGCGGAGTCCAGAAGTACTCGACACCGCCAATGGTTTCGTTGGGGGTGTAGTGGAGGTAGGCGGCCTTGCTGTCGAGCCGCCAGCTGTTCTGGGCGGGGATGGTGCTGAAGTTGGTATCCTCGGAGCTGGCAGCGACGTTGACGGTGCCGTAGCGCTTGCCCTCGGCGATGGCTTTCTTGGACCACTGCCCGGTGTTGATGTAGTCGGCGCGGTGCTTGTCGCCCAGCAGGTTGAGGGGGACGGCGGCGAACTGCGTGCTGGCGCCGCCCTGGAGGAAGAGGACGGCGTAGTCATCGCCAATACCGAGCAGTTCGCGCAGAGCGGTTTCGGCGCGCTGGGCAACGCCGATGATGTCGGCGCTGCGGTGGCTCATTTCCATGATGGACATGCCGCTGTCGCGCCATTCGAGCATTTCGTTGCGGGCGGTTTCGAGCACGACAAGCGGCAGGGCTGCCGGGCCGGCGCAGAAGTTGTACTTGCGGGTCATTTACGTGGTTTCCCTATCGTTCCATCACACAATGACGGATCTTCACATTTTGAGATTGCTTGCGATTTGTGGCGCTTCGTAGACCGGCGCACTCCGCGGGGAAGGGTTTCGTGACACGCCGTGAACCCACACCCGATAAAGCGGGGGTGGGCTCTCCCTGGGGGCTCGCCCCCGGCATGCCCATAAACAGGGGCAGGCCCTCCATGCCTCGCACGGTCACTCAACCCTTCCCCGCGGAGCACGCCTGGCTCCCTACCAGTCTGGAGACTGGTTACTGGCGTGTGCCCTCTGTTGGAGCCGGTTTCAGAACCTGTTATCAATCCCCGTTTTCGTCAAAGCCCTTGTCCTTGGCACCATCTTCGTCCTCGACACCTTCATCATCGGCTTCCCCACTATCATGGTCACCGGCAATGTCACTGCTGTCATCGTCGATGTCGCCGCTCGCCACCGACGCGGCACCTTCGGCCAGGGATTCGTCTTCCTCCGGCTCCTCGACGCGCTCCACACCCACCAGGAATTCACCTTCCCTGGTGCGGATGATGCGCACGCCCTGGGTGTTGCGGCCCAGCTCGGAGACTTCGTCGGCGCGGGTGCGCACCAGGGTGCCCTGGTTGGAGATGAGCATGAGCTGGTCGCCCTCGAACACCTGTACGGCGCCCACTAGGCGACCGTTGCGCTCGGTAGTGGCCATGGCGATGAGGCCCTTGGTGCCACGTCCCTTGGTGGGGAATTCGGAGACGGCGGTGCGTTTGCCGTAGCCGTTTTCGGAGGCGGTGAGTACGCGGCCACCCTCCTGCGGGATAATGAGGGAGATCATGCTGTGGCCTTCACCCAGGACGATACCGCGCACGCCCCTGGCGGTGCGGCCCATGGCGCGCACGGCTTCTTCGTCGAAGCGCACGGCCTTGCCTTCGGAGGAGAAGAGCATGACGTCGTTGCCGCCATTGGTGATGGCGGTGCCAACGAGGACGTCACCCTCATCGAGTTCCAGAGCGCGCAGGCCAACGCTGCGGGGGCGGGAGAAGTCGGGCAGAGCGGTTTTTTTCACGGTGCCATTGGCGGTGGCCATGAAGATGTAGTAGCCCTCGGTGTATTCCTGCACGGGCAGGATGGAGGTGACGCGCTCGCCATCTTCCAGGGGCAGCAGGTTGATCATGGGGCGGCCGCGGGAGTTGCGCCCGGCCAGCGGGATCTGGTAGACCTTGAGCCAGTACACCTTGCCCATGTTGGTGAAGCACAGGATATTGGCATGGGTGCTGGCGATCAGCAGGTGCTCGACGAAGTCCTCGTCTTTCACCGCAGTGGCGGCTTTGCCCATGCCGCCCCGGCGCTGGGCCTGGTAGTCGGACAGGGGCTGGGTCTTGGCGTAGCCGCCGTGGGAAATAGTGACCACCCGGTCTTCCTCGGTGATCAGGTCCTCGACGGTGAGATCGTGCTGGGAGGCGGTGATTTCGGTCAGGCGCTCATCGCCGTATTCGGCGACGATTTCTTCCAGCTCTTCGCGGATGACCATTTTCAGGCGGTCGGGGTCGGCCAGGATTTCCAGGTAGTCGGCGATTTCGGCCAGTTTTTCCTGGTATTCGTTGAGCAGTTTCTCGTGTTCGAGGCCGGTCAGGCGATGCAGGCGCAGGTCGAGGATGGCCTGGGCCTGGGCCGGTGACAGGTGGTACATGCCATCGTGCAGGCCGTACTGGGGCTCGAGGTCCTCGGGGCGGCAGGCGTCGTCGCCGGCCCGTTCGAGCATGGCGGTGACATCGCCGGGCGACCAGGGTCGGGCGATGAGTTTTTCCCTGGCCTCGGCGGAACTGGGGCTGGCCTTGATCAGCTCGATGATCGGGTCAATGTTGGCCAGGGCGACGGCCAGGCCTTCGAGGATGTGGCCGCGTTCGCGGGCCTTGCGCAGCAGGTAGAGGGTGCGCCGGGTGACCACTTCGCGGCGATGGCGAATGAAGGCCTCGATGATTTCCTTGAGGTTGAGCACCTTGGGCTGGCCGTCCACCAGCGCCACCATGTTGATGCCGAACACCGACTGCAACTGGGTCTGGGCGTAGAGGTTGTTGAGAACCACGTCTCCCATTTCCCCCCGGCGCAGCTCGATGACGATGCGCAGGCCGTCCTTGTCGGACTCGTCGCGCAGTTCGGTGATGCCCTCGATTTTCTTGTCCTTCACCAGTTCGGCGATGCGCTCAATCAGCCGCGCCTTGTTCAGCTGGTAGGGAATCTCGTGAACGATGATGATGTCCCTGCCCCGCTTCTCGTCGGTGATCACCTCGGCCC
>JBKDZQ010000106.1:0-2637 GCA_047971325.1 Parahaliea sp. | reverse complement strand
AGATTCCCCCAATACACCAACCGGCTTTCGCAGGCTGCAATCGCCAGCCTGGTCGGGACTTTCAGCCGGTTTCGTCGATTTTCGTCCCGGTACCAATTTACTCAGGCCGCAAGAAGGCTGGGCTGCAGAGTATTACCAAAAACCGTCTCTGTGTGGCCGATTACGGCAGCGGATGGAAGGAGTCCACGCATTCTCTAAACCAGGCGTCCTGTAGGAGATCTGTGGGACGCCTGGGCCCAAACAACATCTCCAGCGGGCCAAGTTTACATTGGCGTCGTCTCGACAAGATCCGGTCCTTGAGGCCAATGTCGGCAACCACAGCTTGCAGTCAGCCGGTCGCTTCGGGAAAAAGCCCGGGCATCCAGCGACCGGCCAGTCTGGCAGGAAACGCGATTTGTAGTGGCGCTCTTGGGCTGGAGGATTGCAATACACCTGTTTGCAACAGCGCGGACACAATACGCCGTGCTTGCCGGTCGCCTGTCCCCACAATTTCGGGAACGTCACCGCGAGGAAGCTCGCCCCGGTACAGAACGGCATCGAGGACATTGCCGGCCTTCTGTGGAAGGTTGTCTGTACGGACCTCTTCTTCAACCCAAAGCCGGATGCGCTCGCGCAACTTGCGGGGTTGGACGAGTTGCTCCATGAACTCCACCTGATCTATACAGGTTTGCAGAAAAAACTCGGAGAACTCTGCGAGCGCTGCTTCACTGCGGCTTCCCCGACCATCCAGGTCGCCTTGACGGGGCTGATCACAGGCAATCAGGTGCTGCTTGTAGCGTGTTTCCTGCCGAGCCAAGCCGCGGGCGATAGACCAGATACCGCCCGTATCGAGCACCTCTCTCAGCATGGCGTAGGACATGAGGCGAGCGACGCGGCCATTACCATCCAGGAAGGGGTGAATCCAGAGCAGGCGGTGGTGAGCTGCTGCGGCCGAGACGGTCGTTTGTGCCTTGCCGAGCCTCCCATAGACCTGTTCAAAACGACGGAGAAAACGGGGCAAGGCGCCGGGGCTGACGGCAACATGGTCGCCGACGACGACATCACGGTCGCGGAGCGCTCCGGGTGTCATGCGGATGCGCTCACCGCTCTCGGGATTCTCGACCCAGAGCAGTTCATCAGGCAGTTCCTCACCAAACCGTCGATGTATCTCGCAGATACCCTCGGTGCTGGTGGTGCGGCCGGCTAATCCTCCCTCATCGATCCACCGCTGGACCGTGACGTGCGCACGGGCCTCAAGCTGTAGGTCGCGTTTGTGCGGCTCATCGCTGTAATCGTTCTGCAGGGCGCGCTCAATGTCGATCGGGTGGGTGTCATGCCCCTCAATCAGATTGGAGTAATAGCAGTTCATGGAGCGGACCAGCTCCGCGAGAGCGCTAACCACCCCGTCAGGCAGGCTGCGGCTTAATCCAGCGGATCTCGCGGCCAGCTCCATCGAGAGTTCGGTCAGCACTTCCCTTCGAGGGGCCTTATCACCGACCTGCAGAGGCTCCATTGCCGCGGTATCCTCCCCGCGGTCCTGTGCCGACTTGATGTCCGCTTTCATGTCCGGTTGAAACCGCCCTATATTTCTATAAATAACATGATGTTATGGATTTACATGGGCAGTATTTTAGCACTAAAAAGTCCGCTTTGATGTCCGGAAGAAAACGCTTGCCGCGAAATTTGTCCAATACCAAACCTGGCAGTTGACGACCAGGAAAACATCGCTACACTGCGTATACCGCTGAAGCCTGCCACCCATTCCATTTGAAGGCTGCCACCCGGACCGGAGCAAAGCGGCCACCCAACGGAGCGTAGCGACGCGGGGTTTGCATTGTTACTCGGATGCGGTGGTGTCCGTCAACTTGGCCTGGCGTTTTCGCATGGATTCTCCTCTCAGATTGATCTTGTAGGCGTTGTGTACCAGCCGATCCAGGATGGCGTCGGCCAGGGTCGCGTCGCCGATGACGCCGTGCCATTCCTCGATCGGTAACTGGCTGGTGGCGACGGTTGAGCGGCGGCCGTGGCGGTCCTCCAATACCTCCAGCAAGTCACGCCGGTTCTCCGCGTTCAGCTTCATCAAGCCCCAGTCATCGAGGATCAGCACGTCGACTTTGGCGAGGTTGGCCAGCAGCTTCGGGTAACTCCCATCGCCCTTGGCGATCATCAGTTCCCGCAGCAGCCGGGTCAGGCGGATGTACTGGGCGGTATATCCTTCACGGCAGGCCTTGTGGGCCAGAGCGCAGGCCAGCCAGGTTTTACCCACGCCGGTGGGACCGGTGATGAGGACGTTGAGATGCTCCTTTACCCACTGGCAGGCTGCCAGCGACTGGATCAACCCTTTGTCCAGCCCTCGGGGATTGCGGTAGTCGATGTCCTCCAGGGCGGCTACGTGTCGTAGCTTGGCCCGGCGCAGCCGGTTGCTCAGACGCCGGTTCTCGCGCTCGGTAATCTCCCGATCCACCAGCAGACCGAGGCGCTCTTCGAAGGCCAGGTCATCGATGTCGGGTGTGGCCATCTGGTCAGCCAGCGCCGCCGCCATGCCGGTAAACTTGAGGGCCTGGAGCTTGTCCAGGGTGGGATGCTTCAACATGGCGGGCTCCTTCAGTGGTAGTACGCGGGACCGCGGATGTTGTCGTGGGTGTCGGGCAGTGCCAG
>JBKDZQ010000105.1:0-2587 GCA_047971325.1 Parahaliea sp. | reverse complement strand
CAGGCTCACAGACTGAAATGCAGATAGCGGCACTCTTCCCCTTGCGCCAGCGAGAGCGCTGCAATCCCGCGCACAAAGCAGTAAGCTTGACCCCTCGACCAACGCTGCCCGCGCCGCCCACCATGACCGCCATCGCCAAACCCCAGGCCCTGCTGCAACTGATCCGCTTCGACAAGCCCATCGGCACCCTGTTGCTGCTGTGGCCCACCCTGTGGGCGCTGTGGATTGCCGCCGACGGCCGGCCGGACCCCGGCTTGCTGGCCATCTTCGTGCTCGGCACCTTCCTGATGCGCTCCGCCGGCTGCATCCTCAACGACCTGGCCGACCGCAACTTCGACGGCGAGGTCAAGCGCACCGAGGCGCGACCGCTGGTGACCGGCGCGGTGAGCGTGCGCGAGGCACTGCTGTTCTTCGCCGTGCTGTGCCTGAGCGCCTTCGGGCTGGTGCTGCTCACCAATGCGCTGACGGTGGCGCTGTCACTGGCCGCGGTCGCCGTCACCGCCACCTACCCCTTCATGAAACGCCATACCCATTGGCCACAAATAGTGTTGGGTGTTGCCTTCTCCTGGGGTATTCCCATGGCCTTCGCCGCCCAGCACAATGCGCTGCCAATGGGCCTGTGGTGGCTATTCGCCGCCAACCTGCTGTGGACCGTGGTGTTCGATACCCAGTACGCCATGGTCGACCGCGACGACGACCTGCGCATCGACATCAAGTCCACCGCCATCCTGTTTGGTCAGCGGGACCGGCACATCATCGGCCTGTTCCAGGTGCTGTGCCTGGGCAGCCTGGTCATGGCCGGGCGCTACTTTGGTCTGGGCCCCTGGTACTGGGCGGCCCTGGTAGTGGTAGCCGGCCTGTTCCTCTACCACCAGTGGTTGATCCGCGAGCGCGAGCGCATGGCCTGCTTTTACGCCTTCCGCCACAACAACTGGGTGGGGCTGGCCGTGTTCGCCGGCATCGCCGCACACTACGCCACCGCTGCCTGAACGCGACATGGGCGATGCTTCACTACAGGCGGCCTTTATCCCGAGCCTGGCGCAGGTGGATGCGGCCAGCTGGGACGCCGTCGCCGGCAGCGACTACCCCTTCCTGCGCCACCACTTTCTGCACGGGCTGGAAACCAGTGGCTGCACCACCGGCGATAGCGGCTGGCAGCCCTGTCACCTGCTGCTGCGCGACGGTGATGCCCTGGTGGCCCTGCTGCCGCTGTACCTGAAAAGCCACTCCTGGGGGGAGTATGTGTTCGACTGGGCCTGGGCCGACGCCTGGCGCCGCCTGGGCCAGGATTACTACCCCAAGCTGGTGAGCGCCATTCCCTTCACCCCCGCCACCGGCCCCCGGCTGCGCTGTGCCGAAGGCTACAGCCAGGCCCAGCTCTGGCCCACGGCGCTGGCCGCCCTGCGCGACTTCGCCGGGGAAGAGGCGCTGTCCTCCTGGCACCTGCTGTTTCCCGAGCACACCACCTCCGACGCCCTGCGCGAGCTGGGCTGCCCCCAGCGACTGGCGGTGCAGTTCCACTGGCTGAACCAGGGCTACGGCAGCTTCGATGACTTCCTCGCCAGCTTCGCCAGCCGCAAGCGCAAGAACCTGCGGCGTGAACGGGCGCGGGTGGCCGAACAGGGCATCAGCCTGCGGCGGCTACAGGCAGACGAGATCAGTCCCGCTCACTGGGCGCGCTTCCACCATTTCTACCAGATAACCTACGCCAAGCGCAGCGGCCACGGCGGTTACCTCAGCAAGGCCTTTTTTACCGAGGTGGCGGCAGGCATGGGCGAACAGGTGATGATGGTGGTGGCGGAGCAGGGCGGTGAGCCGGTGGCGGCGGCCCTGTACTTTCGCTCCCGCGACACCCTCTACGGCCGCTACTGGGGCTGCGCGCGTGAATTCGACTGCCTGCACTTCGAAGCCTGCTACTACCAGGGCATCGACTACTGCATCGAGCAGGGGCTCCAGCGCTTCGACCCCGGCGCCCAGGGCGAGCACAAGATCCAGCGCGGATTCACCCCGGTTTATACCTATTCGAACCACTGGATCGCGGACCGGCGGCTGGCGGCGGCGGTGGAGCAGTTCACCCGGGAGGAAGCCGGGCATATTGCACGCTATAGGGAAGAGACAGCCGGCTTGCTGCCATTCAGGCAAGCCCCCTCTAAGTGAATTCTCCCGCCTTTCACGACACCGGCGGCAGGCCAAGCTGTGCGAGATACTGATTGTGCGTCCGGGCTGCCTCGTCTATGCGTTTGCCGATATCGACAAGCTGCCTGTGGACAACGGCCAGATCGATTTCCGGCTCTGGTTCGGCGGTGCTGACGTAACGGGAAATATTCAGGTTGAAATCGTTTTTTTCGATCTCTTCCATCGATACACAACGAGAGTAACGCTCTTCCTCCTTACGGTATTGGTAGCTAGTACCTGAATCCGTGACTCCAGTGCCCATAGGCCTCACCATAAAATAGCGATAACTACTTCTACTTTGTCACATTCGTAGCGGCGATAATCAAGTGGTCCCGGCATGTTGGCCACCCCGTTTTTCATGCTGTTTCTGCGTGCTTGCCGCCGCCTCTATCGCCGCCTGACGCTTCCGGTG
>JBKDZQ010000104.1:0-3709 GCA_047971325.1 Parahaliea sp. | reverse complement strand
CTTCATCACAAAGCTCACGCTCTCCAGCGCCTTCACATCCCGCAGGGGGTCACCCGCCACGGCGATGATATCCGCCACATAGCCTACCTTGATGGCACCCAGGTCGTCGCGACGCATCAAGGCCGCCGCACTCACCGTCGCCGCCTGCAGGGCCTGCACTTCGCTCATGCCGTACTCCACCATGCGCGAGAACTGTCTGGCATTGTCGCCGTGGGGATAGATGGCGGCGTCGGAGCCGAACACCATTTTCACCCCGGCCTTTACCGCGGCACGAAAGCTGTCTCGCTGCATCTGGGCGATGGCTGCGTCCTTGCGCAGGTTTTCCTCGGGCACCCCGTTGGCGCGGCCCCGGGACTGGGTGTAGTCGGTGTTGTAGATGTCCATGGACAGGTAGGTGCCGCGCCGTTTGGCCAGGGCGATGGTCTCGTCGTCGAGGATGCTGGCATGCTCGACGCTGTCCACCCCCGCCTCGATGGCGGCCCTGATGCCCTCGGTGCCGTGGGCGTGGGCGGCGACCACCAGCCCGCGGTGGTGACCCTCGTCGACGATGGCCTGCATTTCCTCCCGGGTATACTGGATGGCACCCACCCTGGTCCCGCGGGAGAACACTCCGCCGGTGGCGCAGAACTTGACCGCGTCGGCGCCGTACTTGATGTTGCGGCGCAACACCTCGCGCACCGCCCAGGGACCATTCGCCACGCCGGTGGACTGGTAGTGCAGCTCCGGCGGGTAGTAATTATTGTCGCAGTGGCCGCCGGTGACACCCAGGGCATTGCCGGCACTCCAGATGCGTGGCCCCTGGATTTCCCCGGCGTTGATGGCGTCGCGCACCGCCACCACGGCGTAGCCGGAATCACCCAGGTCGCGCACCGAGGTAAAGCCCGCCAGCAGTGTCACGCGGGCGTTGCGCACGGTGTTCACGGTCTGCCGCGGAACCGACTGCAGCATTTCCTCCAGAAAGGGTGTACCCACGGCGGCGGAGGATAAGTGGACGTGCATGTCCATCAGCCCCGGCACCAAAGTCCGCTCGCCAAGGTCGATGCGCAGGGCGTCCGCCGGTGGCGCAAGCCCCTGCTGCGTTCCCACCGCGACAATGCGGTTACCGGACACCAGCACTGCGGGGAACTCGATGCGCTTGCCCCGCACGGTGTCCACCAGGGCGGCGGCGGTGAGGTAGATATCCCCGGCCCGCGCCCCCGATGCCACGATCCCAGCAGCCAGCAGCGCAGCGGCTCGCAGTATGCTTCTGCTTTGCATGCCTGTTGTCCTGTTTTGTGGTTTAGCGTTGACGCACCAGTTTGGCGGTGGAACTGGCGCGCGCAGACACCTCGCCGGCGCCGTTGATGAGCGTGCCTTCCATGAACACAGTGGTACCACCCAGGTGGATCACCTTGCCGATCGCCCGCGCCGGCCCCGCCAGGGTGGGGGCCAGAAAGCTGACTTTGATTTCCAGCGACGGCAGGGCCGCGATACGGTCATCGGCCACGAACACCGCGTGGCACATGGCGGCGTCGAGCATCACCGTCACATTCCCGCCCTGCACCACATTGATGGAGTGACAGAACTGTTCCGACACATCGAAGCGCAGCTCGCACTCCCGCTGTTCCAGATTGATGTCCACCACCTCGGCGTTGAGCACGGTCAGGCAGGGGGGCAATTGCTCGTTGAGCCGGGCAATCATCTCGGTTTTCTTCATTGAGGGGTCTCTTTGCTGGCAGCGGCCGATCATAGCACTGTGGCGGCAAGCGCCTCCAGCGCCATCCGGCAGGGCATTTTCAGGCATATGCGGCCAGAACCTGGGAAAGTGCCGCAGCATCACTACACTAAAACCCGAACACGTGAACAGAACCGGGGGGAAACAGGATATGCGGCGAGGTGTGGGAATGCTGGTCTTGCTGCTGGCCTTCACCGGGGGCAGCGCCCTGGCGGGAGACCAGGAACTGAAAGCTTGCCAGCGACTGAAAGACAGCATCGAGAGTTACGACAACAAGCGCCGGGCGGGGGGCTCCGCCGCCCGGATGGAACGCTGGAAACGCGCCCGGCAGGCGAAAAAAGACCAGTGGGACCAACTTGGTTGTCGCCACCTGCGCCACCGCCTGCGCTGAGGGGACACCCGCCGCTCACGGCATGCTTCGCCGCCGACGCCCCCGCCCGCGCTAGGAGTTCGCCAGCCGCCGCAGCACGTAGTGCAGAATGCCGCCATTGCGGTAGTAGGCAAACTCGTTGGGAGTATCGATGCGCACCTCCGCTGTAAAGGCCAGCGGCCTGCCATCGCCCCGGGTTGCGGTGACTGTCAGGCGGTCCTGGCCGGGCGCGACGGCGGGAATGTCATAGTGCTCGCTGCCGTCCAGACCAAGACTGTCGGCGCTCTCCCCCTCGACGAACTGCAGGGGCAGTATGCCCATGCCCACCAGATTGGAGCGGTGAATGCGCTCGTAGCTGCGTGCGATCACCGCGCGAATACCCAGCAGCGAGGGCCCCTTGGCCGCCCAGTCACGGGACGAACCCGTGCCGTACTCAACCCCCGCCAGCACCACCAGCGGCGTGCCCTCGCCCCGGTAAGCCACCGAGGCATCGTAGATGGACGTTCGCTCGCCGCTGGGGAAGTGGGTGGTCCAGCTACCCTCGGTACCGGGTGCAAGCTGGTTCTTCAGACGCACGTTGGCGAAGGTACCGCGCACCATGACCTCGTGATTGCCGCGGCGGGAACCGTAGGAATTGAAATCCCGCACCGCCACTCCCTGGGCCTGCAGATACTGCCCCGCCGGACTGTCCGGGGCGATGGAGCCCGCCGGGGATATATGATCGGTGGTGACACTGTCGCCCACTTTGACCAGACAGCGGGCACCGGCGATGGCCGCCACCCCTGGCTCGGTGGTGGCGATGCCGTCAAAAAAGGTGGGTTTGCGCACATAGCTGGACTCGGGCCAGGGATAGCGCTCGCTGTCCTCTACCGGCAATGCGTTCCAGTCGGCATTGCCGGTGTAGACGTCGGCGTATTTGTCGCGGAACATCGCGGTGTCCAACGCTCCGGCCAGCACGGCATTGATTTCCTCGCTGGTGGGCCAGATATCGGCGAGCAACACCGGCTCACCCCCGACGCCCTCCGCCAGCGGCTCGCGATAGAGATCGATGCCCATGGTACCGGCAATGGCGTAGGCCACCACCAGCGGCGGCGAAGCCAGGTAGTTGGCGCGCACGTCCTGGTGAATGCGGCCCTCGAAATTGCGGTTGCCTGAGAGCACCGAGGTCACCAGCAGGTTGCCGGCACGGATGGCCGCGCCGATGTCGTCCGGCAGCGGCCCCGAGTTGCCGATGCAGGTGGTGCAGCCATAGCCCACCACATAAAAGCCCAGGGCCTCCAGGTCCGCCAGCAGGCCGGTTTTTTCCAGATAGCCGGTGACCACCTTGGAGCCGGGTGCCAGGCTCGTTTTCACCCAGGGCCGGGCGCGCAACCCGCGCTCCCGGGCCTTGCGCGCCAGCAGGCCGGCGGCCACCAGCACCGCGGGGTTGGAGGTGTTGGTGCAACTGGTGATGGCGGCAATCACCACCGCCCCGTGCCGGAGTTCGAAGCTGTCCGCCCCGCGCTCCACCTGCACGCCGGTCACGGATGCCCGGTGCTCATCCCGATGGCCGTCCTCCCTCTGCCGATCACCCGCGGACACCGGCACCAGGGACAGCGCCACGAAGGCCCGCAGCGCGCTGGCCA
>JBKDZQ010000103.1:0-4050 GCA_047971325.1 Parahaliea sp. | reverse complement strand
AACTCTCCCCGTGGCCGACGATGATATGATCCAGCACCCGGATGTCCAGCAACTCCAGGGCCTGCTGCAGGCGCTCGGTGAGACGCCGGTCGGCCCGGCTGGGCTCGGCTACGCCGGAGGGGTGATTGTGAGCCAGAATCACCGCCGCTGCCCGGTACTGCAAAGCCCGCACCGCCACCTCCCGGGGGTAGACCGCAGCGCCGTCGAGGGTGCCAAAAAACAGGTCCTCGCACTTCAGCAGGCGGTGCTGGTTGTTGAGAAACAGGCAGGTGAACACTTCGCGGTCGCGCCCACCCAGGTGATGACTGAGAAAACGCCGGGTCTGCCGGGGGCTGCCCATGACATCCCCCTCGAACAACCTCTCCTGCACCCGGCGCCGGGCCAGCTCCAGCGCCGCCTGCAACTGGGCCAGCTTGCTCTCGCCCATGCCGGAGCAGGCCAGCACCTCGGCGGGGGCGGCCGCCAGCACCCCGCCAATACCGCCAAAACGCTCCAGCAGCTGGCGAGCCAACTCCAAAGCGCTGCAACCCCGGTAACCGGTGCGCAGCAACACGGCCAACAGCTCCGCATCGCTGACCGCCTGGCAACCGCGCTGCAGGAGTTTGTCGCGCGGACCCTCCCCCACGCCCCAGTCACTGATCGCCATTTGGGCCTCCCTGCCGCGAATTGCCGGCAAGCTCCCCGCATCATCCGGCTATAACGCCGACCTCTCGGTGACAAGCCGCGAACCGGGGTGGTATCTTGCCCTCTCCGCACAGTCTCCCAGTTCGGAACAGTGAATGGCACATCTTTTTAATCGCAATGTAGTGCTCGGCGTCAGCGGCGGTATTGCCGCCTACAAATCCGCCGAGCTGGTGCGACAGCTGAAGGCCCTCGGTGCCAGCGTGCGGGTCGTGATGACCCGGGGCGCCCGGGAATTCATCACCCCGCTCACCCTCCAGGCCCTGTCGGGCAATGCGGTGCACACCCAATTGCTGGATACCGAGGCGGAGATGGGCATGGGCCACATCGAGCTGGCGCGCTGGGCCGACCTGCTGCTGATCGCCCCCGCCACCGCCGACCTGTTGGCGCGACTGGCGGCTGGCCGCGCCGACGACCTGCTCACCACCCTTGCCCTGGCCACACCCGCCCCGGTGCTGCTGGCACCGGCCATGAACCAGCAGATGTGGCGCGACCCGGCAACCGGGCACAACGTCCGCACCCTGGAGTCACGGGGCATCCAGCTGATCGGCCCCGCCGCCGGCGAACAGGCCTGTGGCGACATCGGCCCCGGGCGCATGGAAGAGCCAGAACTGATCGCCGGGCGCGCCGCGACCCTGTTCAGCAGCGGTCTGCTGGCGGGCACCCGCGTGGTCATTACCGCCGGCCCCACCCGGGAGGCGCTGGACCCGGTGCGCTACCTCAGCAACCACAGCTCCGGCAAAATGGGCTATGCTCTGGCACGCGCCGCGGTGGAAGCCGGCGCCAGCACCACGCTGATTTCCGGACCGGTGGCCCTGGAACCACCGGAGCACGTGCGGGTGCTTCCCGTCACCAGCGCCAGGGACATGTTGCAGGCGAGCCTGGAAACCCTGCAACACTGCGATATTTTCATCGCCTGTGCCGCGGTGGCCGACTATCGCCCGGCCACCGTCGAAGCGCAAAAAATCAAGAAAGGCGCTGAGCACAGCCAGTTGCAGCTGGTGCGCAATCCTGACATCGTCGCCACCGTTGCCAATGCCTCTCCCCGGCCCTTTACCGTCGGTTTTGCCGCAGAAACCCGAAATGTACTCGACTATGCGCGCGATAAGTTGCAGCGTAAAAATCTGGATTTGATTGTGGCCAACAACGTTGCCGGCGAGGGCATCGGTTTCGCCAGCAACGAGAACGAGGTGACCGTGATCTGGCGGGAGGGCCAGATCGCGCTACCGCGAGCCAGCAAACAGACCCTGGCGGGTCATCTTGTGCGACTGATTGCGGAACACTACCTGGCAAAGCCGTCCGACGATACACTCTGACTCACCGCAGCGAAGATAGGGCATGGCAAGCAAAAAGAAACCGTCCGCACCCGGGGAACTCCAGTACACTTTGCCTCCAATCCTGATCGGCGCCCTGCTGTCGGCGACGGTCACGATCGCGGCACTGGCCTATGTCGCCCTGGGGCAGCAGCCAGCGCGCAGCCACGCCAATCTGTCGGTACTCAGCCAGCAGCTGGCGGAGCAGGCCGCCGCCCGCCTCGCGACTTCCGTCCAACGCCTGCATCAGCGCCTGGTCGGCACCATCGGCGGCGCCGGCAGCAACGATGGCGAGACCCTTGAGCAGACCGCCCTGCGCAGTTTTCCGGAAGCCCTCAGCCTGCGCATCATCCCGCTGTCCAAACTGGATGCAATGACCGCTTCGCTGGACAAGCTCGGCGTGCGCAATCACATCGAGGTCAAGCTTCTGCAGCGCGTCATGCAGGATAACGACATGGCCATCGAATCCTACAATCACCACAGCGACATGCTGGTCTCCCTGGCCAGCCGGGTGAGCCTGCCCGGACCGGGCACTGTTCCGGCGGTGGCACTGGTCAGTTTCCGGGTGGCAATCCTCGGCGAACTGCTGCGCACACCCACCACCGACGACCTGGGTGAATTCCGCCTGCAGCAATACTACACCGACAGCCGCGGCAACGAGCACAACTTACGGGTGCTGGCGGCGGGAATCGCCGCCCCGGAAAAGGCGCAGCTGGCGAGTCACGCCAATGTTCCCGGCACCTACTGGCAGGTGATTTTTACCCCGGGCAAGGTGATGGCCGCCGCCGCGGGCACCACCGCCGGCATGTTCGCCGCGCTGACCACCGTCACGCTACTGGCCAGCCTGCTCGGTGCCTGGCTCGCCGTCGCCCGCTTTCGCAAGGTGCTGGGTCAGGCGGTGGCCGACCAGGTATTGGCCCTGCGACAGAAATCCCCCACTCGCTCACCGCTGCCGGAGCTGAAGCTGCTCTCACAACTGCGGGTGGGAGTGGTAAAAGCACCTGTCGGCGAGGAGGTCGCGGAGGCTTCGCCAGCGACGGAGCACGGCGGAGGCAAGCGCCGGGAAACCTCAACCACCAGGCCCATCCCACCCATGGGCCTGCCCGAAGTGGAGGAACTCACCGACAGCGAAGACCTTGACCCTCTGCTGCCCGGGGAGAGCGAGCATATCGGCCTGGAGCTGACGGAAGGCGACGACATGCTGGAGCTGGATATCAACCAGCTCTCCGCTGAGGGGGAAGAAGGCCTGCCGCGCGAGATTTTCCGCGCCTACGATATCCGCGGCAATGCCGAGAGTCAGCTGACCGACCAGCTGGTGCGCCGCATTGCCCTGGCACTGGCGGGCGAAGTCCACGAACGGGGCGAGTCCCAGGTCATCCTCGCCTGCGACGGCCGCCTGTCCAGCCCGCGCATCCGCGAACAGATGGTCAACGGCCTGCTCGACAGCGGCATCAACCTGGTCGATATCGGCCTGGTGCCAACGCCCATTGTCTACTTTGCCATTCACTGCCTGCAAATTCCCTCGGCGGTAATGATCACCGGCAGTCACAATCCCGCCACCGACAATGGCCTGAAAATCGTGCTCGACGGCCAGACCATCGCCGCCGGCGGCATCAACGCCCTGCGTGAGCGCGTCAGCCGCCAAACCGGGGAGCACAAACCCGCAGCCCAGCGCGGCCGCCTCATCGAGACCGACATCAGCGCCGACTACCTGGGCCGGGTATGCACCGATGTCATCATTCCCGCATCGCTGAAGGTGGTGGTGGATGCCGGCAACGGAGCTACCAGCGCGCTGGCACCGCGCCTGTTCCATGAACTGGGTTGCGACGTGACCCCCCTGTTTTGCAAGATCGACGGCAACTTCCCCAACCACTCGCCGGACACCAGCAACGAAGCCAACCTGCAACAGCTGGTGGCGGCGGTGCACGAGCACCACGCCGACCTGGGCATCGCCTTCGACGGCGACGGCGACCGCCTGGCGGTGGTGACCGGGAGCGGCCGCATCGTCCGCGCCGACGAGCTGCTGATGCTGTTCGCCCGGGACGTGGTCAGTCGC
>JBKDZQ010000102.1:0-1585 GCA_047971325.1 Parahaliea sp. | reverse complement strand
ATAAAGCAGGATCAACGACTGGGTGACGCTGGTACCCGAGGCGAACACACTCAGGCCCCCGGCACTGGTCAGTAGGTGCATCAGGTTGTTATCGACCCAGAAGGCAACGGCCCAGATGAAGGTCAGGAAGTGAAACCCGAAGTAGATGACGCTGAGTGTGACCAGGGCACGTAGGCCATAGCGCCCGAATATGAGCAGGAACGGTAGGGCAATGATCATCATCATCAGCGCCAGTGGCTGAAACAGGCTGATACCATTGCGCATCGCATAGCCTTCCCCCATCGCTGCGGGGGCCTTCAGGGCCGAGCCAATCAGAGCCATGCCCACCTCACCTGCATCCCGCGCCGCCTCTCCCAGGATCAGGTAGGCACCGGTATTGAGGACGTTTCCGGCGCTCTGGAGCAGCAGATTCTCGCTGTTACGCCAATCGGCGAACCGCCCCTGGCGAACCTGCTCAGCGCCATCGCCGTAGGTCACCGCCAGGGGCATGTCAGAACCCACCGCCTCCGCAGTGCGCTTCATGGCCAGGTATTTGCGCAGGAACACGTCCTCCCGCTCCGGCGCACTCAACGTCACCGTCGAGGTTTCCTGGATCAGGTTGTCCGCGTTGTAGATCATCTCGTTGCGCAGATCAGCAGGGATATTGTCCAGCACCCGACGGCGCAGCCCCACCGCGCCATCGCTCCACCACGCCCGGCAGTCCGGAAACCCGCCTTCCACCTGATAGGCCTCATAGCCCGCATCCCGGGTCGCATCGAACGCAAATTGCGGGTTCGGCACGGTGCTGTAGTAACGGTCATACAACCCAGAGCCCAACAAATATTCGGAGCCCAGCCAGGTGGCATCTTCCTTCTCCGCCTGGGTCAGGCTCGCCAGGTTGGTCCGACTGAGGCGGGAGTACGCCGGCTGCCAACAATCGTTCTTGAACTGCTCCAGCTCCTGGTTGAGCACCGGATCTTCCAGATTCGCTTCGGCCAGGCGGTAGTCCACGCTCGCCACATCGTAGGAGCAGGGAATCGCCGCGACCGATGCAGCGGTCACCGCCTTGGACAGCCAATGCAGCATCGCCCACCACAGGGGGATAGCCCCGGTCTGGTCGGCCATGGCCGCCAGCGTCGTATCGTAAGTGGTCCCGGTTGCCGTGCCAGGAATGGATTCCGGGGCATCGGTACAGCGCAGGGCTGGCTTGTGGTACTCCATCTCGGTCAGCTCGACATCGAGCATGGGGATCGCCGCGAAAATCAGCACGCCGAGCATGGCGATGAAGTCGGCCTCAATCTTCTTGAGCGACTGGATCGCGGCGGAGCCCTCATCATCCCCGCCCTTGTGACTTTCCAGGACATGACCGAGCACCATGGCGATGATGGGGATAAACACGATGCCGGTATCCACCAGCACCGCCCAGATGCCCTGATACAGAATCCATCCGAACAGGGTGGTGACAAACTCAAAGTAACTCGCTACGCCCATCGCCCTGTTCCTTATCCCGCGCCCTGGAGCCGACTGAGCACAATCAGTCCCTCGAGGATGAGCAACCCACTAATGACGGTACGCCGCATGCGCATCCACTGCCGTAGCTGATCCG
>JBKDZQ010000101.1:0-5686 GCA_047971325.1 Parahaliea sp. | reverse complement strand
GTTGTTGCCAGTTGTTCTGATGATCCTGGGTGTTCACGGGGAGAGCCTCCGGTGAATAGGTGAGGCTTCAGTGTTCCGGGGATTGGGTGCGATTTGAAGAGGCGGATTCTTTGGCGCTTACAGCGTAACGAATTGCCTGCTGGAACAGGTTGGCATATGGCATTAGCCATTCAGAGCAGAAACCGATGCTCGCTCCTGCACTGATACATCTTACTGTCAAAGAGCAGGCACTGCTTGAGAAAAATCTGCGAAGCGGCAAAACGCCTGCGTGCTTGCGCGGGCGGTATGGGATGGCCAGCCCCTCAGGTCGAGGGTAGTTCCTCCATCCCCGCAGCCTGTCGCGCCCGCAGCCGCTGTTCCTGCTGGTATTCCACCATCCGGTAGCTCAGGTAGTATTTGTAGATATTGGCCACATACTGCACGGTCTCGTGGCCGATATCCCTGGCCGCCATGATCTCCACATTGTCGAACCACACGTTGGGATCGTAGCCCTGCGTCGCCGCGTGCTCGCGCAGTTTGCGCACCCGCGCCGGGCCGGCGTTGTAGGCGGCCAGTGCCAGCAGGTTGCGGTTGAGGATATCGATATCCGGGTCGGTGAAATAGCGATCGCGCAGGAAGGTCAGGTACTTGATGCCGGCGTGGATGTTGTTGTCGGCGGTGCTGATGTCGGGGATGCCCACGTTGTTGTCGGCGGCGGTGCTGGGCAGTAACTGCATCACACCGACGGCGCCGGAGGGGGAGCGCTTTTGCTGGTCCAGTCGCGATTCCTGGTAGCCCTGTGCGGCGGCCATCAGGTGGTCGAGTTCGTAGGCTTTTCCGTATTCCACGAAGTATTGCGACAGATCCCGGAAGCGCTTGTAGTCGTCGGCATTCAGTGCGTTGGCTGCCCAGTCGAAGTCGCGGATGTAGCGGTTGCGAAGTACGTTGCCCAGACGTGTGCCTTCGCGGTGGGTCTTGAGAAAGTCATTGGCGGCGGCCATCAGTTGCGGGCTGTTCTTGCGCATTGCCCAGGCCAGCCGGTCGCCGCTGCGAAAGACGATGTCGTCGCGGACGGTGATGTGGGTGAATACCCCGGTCCACAGGGCGGTTTTGTATCGGTCGACAATGGCCCAGGGCAGCAGGCCGCCATTCACCATCTCGATCAGATCGTCATCTTCCAGCAGTTCCGAGATGGGCTCGATCACCAGGGGCGCCAGGCCGCGGGCCTCGAAGTCGCGGTTGATCGCCTCCAGGCTTTCCCGGTAGGCGCTGGACATCCTCACATTGATGGTTGTTCCAGCCATATCATCGAGACTCGCGATGGGCGGGGCGCCGGGGCCGGTTACCAGCACTTCCGATACGGCGTTGCTGGTGGGCTTGCTGAAGTCCACCTCCGCCTGGCGTTCGGGAGTGATGGTCAGGCTGGCCATGACCAGGTCGCCACGCCCTTGCAGCAGTGCGGGCAGCAACTGGTCGCGGGCCACGGGAATGGCGAGCACGTGCAGGCGCAGGTGCCGGCGATCGAGGCGTTTGTTGAGGAAGTCCTCGAACAGGTGAATGCTCTCCGCCACCAGGCCTTTTTCGCCATCGGCTTCCAGATAGTAGCGGCCCGGGCCGTAGACTGTGAGTACGCGCAGCACCCGGCGTTCCACCATGCCGTCGAGGTCGCCGGTCCAGGGCTGGTTGAAGCTGGCGATGGCCTGGGGCAGCGCGGTGGTGGAGGTGAGGGTGCCCGGTGGTGCCTCGGCCCCGGCGGGTGCACCGGTGGCGGCCTCGCGCTCGCGCCGTTGCTCGCTGGTCTCGTTGTTGCAGGCCGTCAGTGCAAGACTGGCAAGTAGTGCTGGTAGCAGGAAAAAGCGCATGCCGGTGACCTTGGCTGGGTGCGGGTGTCGGTGTCATTCTCCCGGTTTCGTTGCGCTGCCGTCAAACCCACACTGTCGCCGGCTGGAGACAGGTGGCGCTTTGGGCGCAGGTCGGACTACTATGGTCGTTCGGCTGCTTGCGATGCGTGAAGGCAGCGGACCACATCCGTGGCAGGACATTGTTAGCAAGAGGAAACAGCGATGATTGGATACGTCACCATCGGCGTGAGTGATATGGAAAAAGCCAAGGCCTTCTACACGGCCCTGCTGGCGGACCTGGGCGCCAAGATACTTATCGACATGGACCGGATTGCCATGATCGGCAGGAGCATGTCCGAGCCGATGCTGAGTGTATGCCTGCCCTACAACGAGGAGGCGCCGCACCCTGGCAATGGCACCATGGTTGCGATCAACCCCGGTTCCAAGGAAGCCGTCGACAAGCTCTACCACAAGGCCATGTCACTGGGTGCCAGCAGCGAAGGGGAACCGGGCCAGCGCATTCCGGATATGTTCTACGGCGCCTATGTCCGCGATCCGGATGGCAACAAACTGGCATTCTTCCAGTTTGGTTAATCGCCCGTAATCTTTCAACTTGATATTGCTGTTGGCCAGAGATAGCTCCGATGCGAGGGCCCTGTATCGGCACCGCGGGGCGAGACCGTAAGCGACAGGGAAGGGCACGCCCCTCTTTTTTGGGGCATGTCGCGATCGGGCCCATGGACGGGTTTACGGCGTGTCTCGATCTGCGGTGCCGAGCCAGGGGCCGGATAGGCCAGTATCAAGTTGAAGGCGCACTCAAGTTGAAGGCGCACTAGCCCAGTTCAACCGATACCGGGCAGTGATCGGAGCCCATGATCTCGTTGTGGATTTCGGCAGCGGTCAAGCGCTCGCTCACCAGTGGGCCGGTGCCCAGGAAGTAATCGATTCTCCAGCCTATGTTCTTGCCGCGGGCACCTGCGCGGTAGCTCCACCAGGAGTATTTCACCTGCTCCGGGTGCAGGTGACGGAAGGTATCGATGAAGCCGGCGGCGTGGATGTTGTCCATGCCGTCGATTTCCTTCTGGGTGTAGCCGGCGCTCTTGTTGTAGTTGGGTTTGGGGCGGGCCAGGTCGATGTCCCGGTGGGCGACGTTGAAGTCGCCGCACATCAGCACCGGCTTGTTCGTCTCCAGGCCCTTCACAAAGGCGAGGAAGTCCGCGTCCCAGCCTTCCCTGTAGGGCAGTCGCGCCAGCTCGTTGCCGGAGTTGGGGGTGTAGACGGTGAGCAGGTAGAAGTCGGGGAATTCCGCCGTCAGCACCCGTCCTTCCCGGTCATGTTCCTCGATGCCAATATCCGCTGTGACCGACAGCGGCGCCTCCCGCGAGAGGATGGCGACGCCGGAGTAGCCCTTGCGCACAGCCGAATTGCTGTAGATGTGGTAACCGTCGATGCCCTCCAGCGCTTCGCGCACCTGATCGTCCTGGGCCTTGGTTTCCTGCAGGCAGAGGATATCCGTTTGCAGTGCTGCAAGGGAGGCCGCGAAGTCCTTTTTCATCACTGCGCGCAGGCCATTGACGTTCCAGGAAGTGATTTTCATGGGGTGCTAGCTCCATCTTGCAGTTGAAGGGTGTATGTTAACGCACAATCCTGTTGAGAGGCGGTTCGGTGGGCTATGATCATGTCGCAAGCAGCAGCTCCGGTGGTGTTGGTGGTGGGTGCGGGAGATTTCATTGGTGCCGAGGTTGGCAGGCGCTTCGCCCGCGAAGGCTATACCGTGTGCCTGGGGCGTCGCCAGGGTGAAAAGCTGGCGACCCAGGTGGAGGCGATTGCCGCCGAGGGTGGCTGTGCCCACGCGTTCAGCCTGGATGCGCGCGATGAAGACCAGGTCAGGGCAGTCTTTGCGGACATAGAAACCCGTATTGGCCCCCTGGAGGTAGTTATTTTCAATGTCGGCGCGAATGTGCAGTTCCCGCTGCGGGAGACTACCTCCAGGGTGTTCAGAAAGGTCTGGGAGATGGCCTGCTTCGGTGGCTTTCTGGTAGCGCGCGAAGCGGCCAGTTACATGGCGCCCAGGGGGCGAGGCTCGGTGTTTTTCACCGGTGCTACCGCCAGCATGCGCGGTGGCAAGGGCTATGCCGCCTTCGCCAGCGCCAAGGCCGGCCTGCGGGCCCTGGCGCAGTCCATGGCGCGGGAATTCGGCCCGCAGAATATCCATGTCGCCCACCTGGTGATCGATTCGGCGGTGGACACCGCCTGGGTGCGGGAGCGGATCGAGGCCGGTGGTGTGGATGCGGCGGCGCTGCCGGAAGACACCCTGATGCGACCCGCCTCGGTGGCTCAATGCTACTGGCAACTGCACCGCCAGCCCCGCGACGCCTGGACCTTTGAGCTCGATATCCGGCCCTACGCCGAAACCTGGTAACAACCGGCCCTGCAAACAAGGAGACGAGCTTGAGCAACACACTGGAATTCCTCTACGACTTTGGCAGCCCCAACGCCTACCTCGCCCACCGGGTGCTGCCTGCCATCGAGCAGCGCCTGGGGCGTCGTTTCGACTACGTGCCGGTGCTGCTGGGCGGGGTGTTTAAACTGACCGGCAATCGCTCGCCCATGGAAGCCAACGCGGGCATTGCCAACAAGATGGATTACGAGTGGCTGGAGATGCGCCGCTTCATTACTCGCCACGGGCTGGACGGACAGTTCCAGCTCAACCCGCATTTCCCGGTGAATACCCTGCAGATTATGCGTGGGGCAGTGGCCGCGCGCCGCCGGGAGCCGGCGCTTTACCAGCGTTACATCGACACGGTGTTCAACGCCATGTGGCGCGACGGACAGAAGATGGACGAGCCCGGGGTGATCACCGCGGTGCTGGAGAAGGCCGGCCTGCCGGCTGCCGAGCTGATGGCCGCTATCGCCGAGCCGGAGGTGAAAACGGCGCTGGTGGAGACAACCCGGCGCGCCGTGGACCGGGGTGTGTTTGGCATCCCCAGCTATTTCGCGGGCGACGAGCTGTATTTTGGCAAGGATCGTCTGCGCGACGTGGAGGAGGCCGCCGGCTAGCGCATGCCGCCATGCTGCCGAAGGACCAGCGTATCGCCGCGCTGGGTGAACTCGATGTGCCGCAGGAAGGACATGCCCAGCAGGACTTCCCCGGTGGCCAGTCCCGGGAGGATAGAGGCCGGCACATCGGCCAGGGCGATATCACCGACGCTGACCTCATCCAGCTCGACCGCGTAGGCGGTACCGGTGCCGTTGGCGGTCTGGGTGCTGATACGGCGCCCGGGTTGCAGGCCCAGCCGACGGGCGATGCTCTCGGGCAGGGCCACGCCGGTGGCGCCGGTGTCGAGCATGAACACCACGGGTTCGCCGTTGATCCGGCCGCTGGTGACGTAGTGTCCGTAACGGTTGCGCTTGAGGGTGACCTCGCGCAGGCCTTCGGCGGTGTAGCGGGTCTCCACTGACTGGTTGGGATTGCCCTGCTGTTCCAGCAGGTCGGAAAAGCCCAGGCCGAACAGCGCCATCAGGGTCAACCAGGCCAGTGCCTGCATCACCAGCCCCATGCGTCGCTGGCTGTGTACCTCGTTGTCGCCGTTCATCGTCGCTTTGTTTCGGTGCCGGTAAGCCCTGGAGTTCGGGCATCCGCCGATTCTTCAGCCCTGTGGCCGGTACCAGATCGGCGAGCTAAAGGCGCGTTCCTGATGAACCAGGGGCACGGTGTCGGGCATGTCGGAGCCAAAGCGAACCTTGTCGTATAGGGTCCAGCGCGGGGTGGGGATCTCCAGTACCCGAAGGTAGTAGAAAGTGCTTTGACCGGGCTGGAAGTCCGGGTCGCGCCACACCGTGGTGAGGCTGTCGGCACCGATACT
>JBKDZQ010000100.1:0-1518 GCA_047971325.1 Parahaliea sp. | reverse complement strand
TCTGGTCCATGAAGCGGATCACGCTGAGGGCCGCCAGCTGGGCAGATATCGGATCGTAGATCTTGCAGGGAATATCGCAGTGGGCGTCCAAGGTGCTCACTGGGGCGATGGTGTCGAACTGTTTTATCAGCCGGTGCAGCATGGTGTTCACTCTCCTTTGGGCTCGGGGGGCTGAAACTCACGGGACTGGCGGTTGCGGACCGTACGGATCACCACCCCAACCACACCTGCCAGCGCCAGCAGGGTCAGGCTGTGAATGGCGACGCTGGACCAGTGGCCGTGGTCATGGCCCGAATGCGCCAGGGCCGCGGGTGCGGCGGCGAGCAATCCTGCCATGGACAGGGTAGGAACAATGGATTTCAGTGGCATGGGGTATCCTCAAGAGCTTTGCTGGATTGGTATGTAAAGCAGACAGCATAGGAAGCCATATGCAAATAATACTGATTATCATTACATTCTGTCTACCGTCACGCCCCGCCCGCAAGGCCGGACTGCTCAGGCCCCGATGGCAGAGAGGATGGCCAGCGTGCTTTCCCGATCCAGCAGACGCGGCACCGGATAGATCTCATACTCGACCATCGTCAGCCGGGCCAGATCCTCATGGTCGCCGGCACCTCCGCCAGCATTGGTGCAACAAACACAGCATCCCGGCCTGCGCCCTTGGCTTGGTATAGCGCCTGATCAGCCCGCTTGAACAAAGCACCAATGTCATCATTTTCCTGCCATTGGGCGATGCCAAAGCTGGCAGACATGGTGATTTCGACGTTGCCAAAGCGCGCTGGCCGCTGCCTCAGGGCTGCACGAAAGCGGGCGGCAACGACTTCCGCCTCGCTATTGCTCTTGCCGCTCAGAATAACGGCGAACTCCTCGCCCCCGATGCGCCCCAGCACATCTTCCGTTCGCAATGATTCGCGCAGTACCGTGGCGAAGTGTATCAGGGCCTGATCACCGGCAGAGTGACCATATCGGTCATTGATACACTTGAAATGGTCGATATCCGCCAACAGCAGGCTCAGCGGTTTGCCAATGCGCCCGCAATAGGACCGGGCGCTCTCGGATGCCTCCAGAAAGCCCCGGCGATTCGACACTCCGGTCAATGAATCGATCCGCGCAATATCAGCCAGCCGGGTTGCGAGGTCGGTGGCCAACAGGAAAATCACCGAGATCCCCATCGCGATAAACAGCGTGGGCATCAAGCCAAAGTTCACCATGTGATAGAGCTCGTAAACCAGGCCGCCCGGAGTGTCGCCCAGATTCACGGCGATGACCGCCGCCAGTCCCTGGGTAAGGGCAAACAACTGGATAATGGCCGCCGCCACCCACTGCGCCAGGCGAGGCTCGCGCCCGGAACGTACCAATATCAGGGCAATGTGGCTCATGACCAGGCAGGCGGCCGCGGGAGCCAGAAAGACACGCATGCCGGTCATCGGATACCAGAACGTGAACAGGGCGGAGACCAGCGACAGACTGACAAAGCCCGCAAGCAGCCAACGCCAACGGGTGTATAGTTGCAGCCGG
>JBKDZQ010000099.1:0-10577 GCA_047971325.1 Parahaliea sp. | reverse complement strand
CCTGGATGTGGAGGAGGCGACCGGCTGTATGGTGGTGGATGTGGGTGGTGGTACCACCGAAATCGCCATTATCTCCCTCAACGGGGTAGTGTATCGTGATTCCGTGCGCATCGGTGGTGATCGCTTCGACGAGGCCATTATCAGTCATGTGCGCAAGCGCTACGGCAGTCTGATCGGCGATGCCACGGCCGAACGCATCAAGCATGAGATCGGCTGTGCCTTTGCCGGCAGCGAACTGCGCGAGATCGACGTGCGCGGCCGCAACCTGGCCGAGGGCGTGCCCCGCAGCTTCACTCTCAACAGCGATGAAATCCTGGAGGCCCTGCAGGACCCGCTCAACTCCATCGTCGCCTCGGTGAAGGCCGCGCTGGAGGAGTCCCCGCCGGAACTGGCGGCGGATATCGCCGAGAGCGGTATCGTGATGACCGGTGGCGGTGCGCTGCTGCGCGACTTTGACCGGCTGATCTCCGAGGAAACCGGCCTGCCGGTGATTGGGGCCGACGACCCGCTGACCTGCGTCGCCCGCGGCGGTGGCCGTGCAATGGAACGCATGGACCGGCATACTATCGACCTGCTTTCCACCGAGTAACCAGTCGAGCGGTCGCGGGCGTGCCCCCGGGGGCCGTCTATAGGGAGCCACTATCAAGCCGCTATTCGTCAAGGAGTCGCACCTCGGGTTGCGGATTCTGCTGACCTTGTTGGTGGTGGGGGGGTTGATTACCGCGGATCTCCACTTCAATAGCCTGCAGCGCACTCGCGCTTTTTTCGATGCGATCGTGGCCCCGGTATACTGGCTGGCCGACATTCCCGCGCGCCTGTCCGACTGGAGCGACAATCATCTGGTGTCGCGCTCGACTTTGCAGGAGGGTAATGACCGCCTGCGCCGGGAGAACCTCATCCTGCAGGGACGCACCCAGCAGATGGCCTCCCTGCAGGCCGAGAATATCCGCCTGCGGGCCCTGCTCAACTCCACCGTGCTGTTGCGCAACGATGTGGTGGTGGCGGAGCTGATCGGCGTGTCTCCCGACCCGGTGCGCCAGCAGGTGGTGCTGAACAAGGGCAGTGGCGATGGCGTGTATATCGGCCAACCGCTGATCGACGCCGATGGCCTGATGGGCCAGGTGGTGGAGGTCGGACCGTTCACCTCCCGGGTGATTCTGATCACCGATATGACCCATTCGATACCGGTACAGGTGAATCGCAACGGGGTGCGCGCCATCGCCGAGGGCACCGGCAATCTCAACGCCCTGGAGGTGCATCATGTGGCTGCCACCACCGATATCCGGGTGGGCGACCTGCTGGTCAGCTCCGGACTCGGTGGCCGCTTTCCGGTGGGCTATCCGGTGGCGGTGGTTAGCGCGGTGGAGCGCGATCCCGGTCAGACCTTTGCCCGCATCCAGGCCGAGCCCACTGCGGCGCTGGACCGCAGCCGCCACGTGCTGCTGGTGTTCACCGTGGCTCAGGGTGAGGAGGACTGAGCGGTGGTGGATGGTGCCCACGGCTACTGGGTAGTGATTGCCTCGCTGATGGCGGCGATGGTGCTGGCGGTGTTGCCACTGCCCCACTGGATGGGATGGCTGCGCCCGGAGTGGGTCGCGCTGGTGCTGGTGTACTGGTGCATCGCCCTGCCGCAGCGCGTGGGGGTGGTGGTGGCGGTATTCGCCGGTCTCGCCATGGACCTGCTGGAGGGTGCCAGACTGGGTCAGAATATCTTTGCACTGGCGGTAGTCTCACTGCTGTCGGTGGCACTTTACGAGCGACTGCGCCTGTACAGCCTGTGGCAGCAAGGTGGTGTCGTGTTCGCGCTGGTTGGCCTGCACCAGCTGATCTGCCAGTGGGTGCAGAACCTGGAGGGCGTGGGTGCCCGCGCCCTCCTGTTTCTGTTGCCGGCCCTGACCAGCGCCCTGATGTGGCCGCTGGTGCTGCACACGCTGCGCGCCCTGCGCCGCTATTTCCAGGTGGCCTGAAATGAGCGAACTGGTACTGGCCTCTGCCTCTTCGCGCCGGCGCGAGCTGCTGGCGCAGATCGGCGTGAGCTGTCGGGTACAGCCCGCCGGTATCGACGAAAGCCGGTGGGCCGGGGAGTCCGCCGTCGATTATGTGGCCCGCATGGCGGGGGAAAAAGCCGCGGCGGTGGCTGCCGTGGCGGGTGATGGGTGTGTGGTGTTGGCCGCTGATACCTCGGTGGTGATAGACGACGACGTGCTGGGCAAGCCCACCGACCACTTCGATGGCCTGGCCATGCTGGCGTGCCTGAGCGGGCGCACCCACGAGGTGATGACGGCCGTCTGTCTGTGTCGGGGGGGCAGGGTGCTGGAAGAAGTGGTGACGACCCGGGTGACCTTTGCCACCCTCGGCAGACAACTCTGTGAAGCCT
This sequence comes from Parahaliea sp., assembly GCA_047971325.1. Lineage (GTDB taxonomy): Bacteria > Pseudomonadota > Gammaproteobacteria > Pseudomonadales > Halieaceae > Parahaliea. The sequence goes on along the minus strand of JBKDZQ010000099.1, from coordinate 8,200 downwards.
ACCTCGCCACTGCGGAACCCTGGGACAAGGCCGGTGCCTACGGCATACAGGGGCTGGGCGCCGTGTTGGTGAGCGCCATCGAGGGCAGCTACAGCAATGTGGTGGGTCTGCCGCTGGCGGAAACCTGGCGTATGCTGACGGCGCTGGGGGTTGCTACCGGCCTGGATGCGCCCCGTGAGTGAGGAGATCCTGGTCAACGTCACCACCATGGAAACCCGGGTGGCGGTGGTGGAAAACGGCGCCACCCAGGACATCCACATCGAGCGCCGTTCCCGTCGCGGTATCACCGGCAATATCTACAGCGGCAAGGTGGTGCGGGTGCTGCCGGGCATGCAGGCCGCCTTTGTTGATATTGGTACCGAGCGCGCCAGCTTCATCCATGTGGCCGACATCATTTCCCTGGAAAGCCATGTCCGGGAGGACCACTCCCGCCAGAGCAGCGCCATCCGCGACTACCTGCACGAGGGCAAGAAGGTAGTAGTGCAGGTCACCAAGGACCCCCTGGGCAGCAAGGGTGCGCGCCTGACCACCCAGTTGTCGGTCTCCTCCCGCTACCTGGTGTTCATGCCGCAAAATGGCCATGTGGGCGTGTCCCAGCGCATCGACGACAGTCAGGAGCGCAGCCGCCTGCAGGCGGTCCTGGCCCAGGCGCTGGCGGTGGAGGCCATGACCGACAGCGGCGGCTATATTCTGCGCACCGCCGCCGAGGGGGTAGGGGTGGAGGAACTGTGCGCCGACCTGCGCTTTCTGCGCCGCCTGTGGGCGGCGGTGGAGCGGCGGGCGAAGGCGGCGACCAAGCCCCAGTTGCTCTACGAGGACCTGCCCCTGTATTTGCGCACCGTGCGCGATCTGGCCCGCCCGGGGGTGGAGCGCATTCGCATCGACAGCCAGGAGAGTTTTGCCGCCCTCAGCGATTTCTGCCGCGACTATGTACCCGAGGTGTCGGCCCTGCTGGAATGCTATCGCGGCGAGCGACCCCTGTTCGATCTGCACGGGGTGGAGGAGGAAATCCAGCGCGCCCTGGCCCGCAAGGTCGATCTCAAGTCCGGCGGCTACCTGGTCATCGACCAGACCGAGGCGATGACCACCATCGATGTCAACACCGGCTCTTTCGTCGGTCGCCGCAATCTGGAAGAGACCATCTTCAAGACCAACCTGGAGGCTGCCGCCTCCCTGGCGCGGCAACTGCGGTTGCGCAACCTCGGTGGCATCATCATTGTCGATTTTATCGATATGCAGGATCCGGAGCACCGGCGCCAGGTGCAGCGCGCGCTGGAAAAGGCCATGCAGCGCGACCCGGCCCGCAACAAGATCACCGGGGTGTCGGAGCTGGGCCTGGTGGAGATGACCCGCAAGCGCAGCCGCGAGAGCCTGGAGCACCTGCTGTGCGAGGATTGTCCGGTCTGCGCCGGCCGCGGTGCCCTGAAGACGGCGGAAACCGTGTGCTACGAGATTTTCCGGGAGATCCTGCGGGAGGCGCGGGCCTACGACAACGACAGCCTGGCGGTGCTGGCGGGGCAGTCGGTGGTGGATCGTCTGCTGGACGAGGAGTCGGCCAACGTGGCCGACCTCGAGGAGTTTATCGGCAAGACCATCAGTTTCCGGGTGGAGCCGAACTACAATCAGGAACAGTTCGACATCGTGCTGCTCTAACAGTGACGATGGATTCAGTGATGACCCGCGCCGGCCCCTGCCAATGAGAGAATCGTGGAACACGCCCTGATGCATAAACTGGCACGCAGCCTGTGGCGGGTGCTGGTGTGTGCCGTCGTCCTGCTGGCGCTCTACGTCAGCCTTGGCCGCTTTGCGGTGCAGGCGGTGGCCGGTCACCAGCAGGCCATCCTCGCCGAGATCAACCGCCGTCTGCCCTTCACCGTGGAGGCCAGCAGCGTGCGCGGGAGCTGGCGCTCCTTCTGTCCTGAACTGGTTCTGGATGGCCTGCGTCTGCGTTTTCCCGGCGCACCAGACCGCGAGCTGCGGCTGGATACTGGGCGCGTGCAGATCGATCCGCTGGCCAGCCTGCTGCAGGGGGAGCTGCAGGTCAGTCGCCTGCAACTGGATGGTCTGGTGTTACCGCTGGAGCTGGATGCACAGGGGCGCCTGCGACTCGCCGGATTTGCCGGTGGCGACCCGGCGACGGCGGGTTGGGTGAAGGCGCTGGTGTTGGGCATCGAGACCCTGGAACTGCGCGACAACCAGCTGCAGGTGCGCCTGCCCGGTGGCGATACCCGCGAGTTGAGCCTGGAGTTCAGCCTGCGTCGGGAGGGCAGCCAGCGGGAGCTGTCGGCGCGGGCGCAGTTGGGCGGGGCGGACACTGTGGTGCGGGTCGGCGCCGTGGGGCTGGGCAACCCCTTCGAGCCGGCCACCTTCGAGGGTCGGGCCTATGTGGGGCTGGACACGGTTGCCCTGGCCGCGCTGGCGGACTGGCTGCCGGCCCGGGAGGCGCTGCCGCTGATGAGTGGCACGGTGGATCTGGAAGCCTGGCTCAGCTGGGCCCAGGGGCGCCCTCACCTGCGCACCCGGGTGCATGGCAGCGAGCTGAGTGTCGCCGCTGCCGGGGGCGAGTGGACCCTGCCGGTCGAGGAGCTGTCCTTCGATGCCGCCCTGCGCCGGCAGAACAACAACTGGCGACTGTTCGCCCAGCACCTGCAGCTCACCAGCCAGGACATCCACCTGGTGGTACCGCGCCTGCAAGTGGACATGTGGGGGGATTCCCTGCGCCTGCGCGGCGAACGTGTGCCGGTGGGGCCGGCCAGCCAGCTGTTTGCCGCCCTCGATACGACCGCCCCGGCACTGGCCGAGGCACTCGCCGTACTGGAGCCCCGGGGCCTGCTGTCACACCTCGAGATCAGCCTCGATGACCGGCGCAGTCCCGGACGCGACTGGCAGCTGGCGGCCAATTTCAGCGAGCTGCAGGTGCAGTCCTGGCGCGCCGCCCCCGGGATCCGTTCGGCGGCGGGCTTTGTCCAGCTGGCTCCCGGGCGGGGCCAGGTGATCCTGGACGCCCAGGATTTCAGCCTCGATTTTCCCACGGTCTACGAGCATTCCCTGGACTATGACGATATCCACGGCACCGTGGATATCACCTGGGACAGCGAGGGCCTGAGCCTGCACAGCGGGCGCATCGTGGCCCGGGCCCCGGAGGGGGAGACCAACACCCTGTTTGGCCTGCAGGTGCCTTTTGTCGAATCCCCGGCCGGCATCACCATGGACCTGCTGGTCGGACTGCGGGATTCCACCGCCGATCACCGCGACAAATACCTGCCGAAAGTGCTCAACGACAGCCTGCTGCAATGGTTGCGCGACAGCCCCCGGGAGGGTCGCATCGAGCAGGGCGCCTTCCTGTGGCGTGGCAGCCTGAATTCCGATGCCGCTGATCTGCGCACCATTCAGCTCTACTTCGTGCTGCAGGATGCCGGCCTGCAGTTCCAGCGGAACTGGCCGCCACTGTCGCACCTGTATGGTCTGGTGCTGATCGACGATACCAATGTCAGTGTCTGGGCGGACACGGTGCGCCTCTACGATTCGCGGCTGCAGGGGCTGTCGGCGGAAGCCTGGACGAGCAGCGACCGCGGCATGTACCTGGCGGTGCGCGGCAGCATGCAAAGTGGCGAGTTGGCCGATGGCCTGCGGCTGGTACGGGAATCGCCGCTGGCGGATCTGACGGCCCATACCTTCGATGACTGGCGCGGCGAGGGCGAACTGGACCTGGACCTGGCGCTGGAACTGGGTCTGACCTCCTCCGCAACACCGCCGCGGGTGATGGTCAGCGCCGGGGTCGCCAGGGCCGCCCTCGACACCGGGGCGCTGGCCCTCAGGCTGAGCGAGGTGGGTGGGCGGGTGCGCTATCACAGCGCCACCGGCTTTGACTCGCGCGATCTAGGGGGGCGTCTCTGGGGGCGCCCCTTTACCGCCCGGCTGGGACCGCTGAGCGGCGCCGGTGGCCCGGGCTTGGCTATCGACCTGGCCGGCGAGGTGCCGGCGCGCTCGCTGCAGCGCTGGCTGGAACTGCCCCAGCCGCAGGCCGCGAAGGGCGTGGCCCGGGTCAGCGGTCGCTTGAGTGTTCCGCAGCGGGGCGGGGCCATACTCGCGCTGCAATCAGACCTGAAGGGCCTCGCCCTGACTCTGCCGCAGCCGCTGGCCAAGCCAGCGGGAGAGACCCTGCCGCTGTCGATCCAGCTGGCCCTGGGCAGTGAGTTGCCGCGACGTCTGGACATCGATCTCCAGGGGCGTTTCTACGCCGCCGTGTTGCTCGCCGACGGCGGCCGGCCGGTAGGCGCGGATATTGCCCTGCAGGACAAGACCGAAGACCCCCGGGCCGACAGTTTTGTGGTGCGTGGCCACCTGCCGAGCCTGGACGTGAACGCCTGGCGGGAGTGGCTGCAACCTGTGCTCGCCGGGGCGCAGGCCGATGGCGGTACTGCCGCCGGCCAGGGCGCCTGGGCCAGCCTGCCGCAGCTGCGGGTGGAGAAACTGCAGCTGGACTCCCTGATCCTGGGTGCCGTCGAGCTGCATTCGGTCCTGCTCAGCGGGCGGCGCAGTCTCCAGGGCGGCTGGCAGGCCAGCGTCGAGACCGACTGGCTGCAGGCTTCGCTGTCGCTGGCGCCGGGCCTGAAACAGGGCGAGCTGAATATCGGCCATCTCGACCTGGCGGGACTGCGGCAACTGGGCTACAGCGCAGCGGAGCTGGAGCCACACGAGCTGCCGGCGCTGGCGGTCAGCGTGGCGGAGCTCGCTGATGGAGTTCGTCCGCTGGGGCATCTGGCTTTCCGGCTGACTACCGAGGGCGGCCTGCTGAACGCGGCGCCGATCACCGGGGAGCTGGCGGGTTTCACGCTGTCGGCCGATGCACCGGCGCGCCTGCGCTGGCAGCGCGGGACCAAACAGTCCCATACCCGCCTGGAGGCCGTGCTGGGCTTCGATGATCTCGGGGAGGTGCTGCGCCGGCTGGGCTACGAGCACATTCTCGAAACCGGCGACGGCGACTTTGATCTCAAGCTCGACTGGCCCGGTGGACCGCAGCAGTTCGCGCTGGCCAATGTCGCCGGGCAGCTGGATATCGACGTGGACAGCGGTCGCTTTCTCAGCGCGCCGGCCGGCACCTCCGGAACCCTGCGGGTGGTGAGTATTTTCAACCTCACGGAAATCGTGCGTCGCCTCAGTCTCAGTCACATGTTTGAGTCCGGCATTCCCTTTGACTCGGTATCCGGCGAGGTGTTTTTTCACCGCGGCACTATCGAGGTGCCAAAACTGGACATCGACGGTGCTTCCAGCAGCTTTGCTTTCAGCGGCGTCAGCCCGGTGGCCGAGCGCACCATCGACGGCGACCTGGTGGCCACCCTGCCGGTGGCCAGCAACCTGCCCTGGGTGGCGGCCCTGGCCGCGGGCCTGCCGGTGGCCGCCGGGGTGTTCGTGGTCAGCAAGGTGTTCGAGAAGCAGGTGAACCAGATGTCCAGCGCGGTCTACCGCGTCAGTGGCAGCTGGGACGAGCCGGAGGTGCGTTTCAGTCGCGTGTTCGATACCGGTGGCCGTCAGCGCAGTGCGGCGCGCCAGCAAGACAGTGCCGGGCATCCAAAGGCCGGAGGCGAGGAGCAGCCACCGGCGGCAGAGGATGGCGGCCGGATCTAGATCAGTCCGCGCTGTGCTCCTGCAGTTCCCGCAGGTAGCGGAACAGCTTGCGGGCGGCGGCGGGCGCCTTGCCGCGCTCCTGTTCGCGCTGATGTTGTAGCAGCAGTTGCCGCAGCTGCTGGCGATCGGCCTGTGGCCAGCGCGCCAGCACTGGTTCGATAGCCTCCTGGCCCTTGGCCAGCAGCTCGTCGCGCAGCTGCTCCAGCTGGTGAAAGCGGTCGGCACTGGCGCGCTGCTCCCGGTGCAGATTGTCGAGGGCGGCCTGGACTGGCTCCGGGTCCACGTCCCGCATCAGCTTGCCGATAAACTGCAGGTGCCGGCGACGAGCGCTGTTGGAGTTGATGCCCCGGGTTTCGACAATGGCCTGGGTCAGGCGTGCATCGCTCAGGGGAATCTTCCCCAGTTCCCGATCGCTGAGCTGGGTAAGGCGCTCGCCCAGGGCCTGCAGGGCGAGCATCTGGCGCTTGACCGCGCTCTTGCTGGGCGCTTCGCCGGCGTAGTCGAAATCGTCGTTGTCAACCATAGAACCAGGTGGCGAGGCCGAGGAAGGAAACGAAGCCGACCACGTCGGTCACGGTGGTCAGCACCACCCCGCCGGCCAGCGCCGGGTCGATGTTGATCCGTTTCATCAGCAGCGGCAGGGCCGCGCCGGTGAAACCCGCCATCACCAGGTTGATGACCATGGCGGCGGCGATGATCATGCCCAGATTCCAGTCCTTGAACCACAGCGCCGCGGCCACCGCCACCACCGACGCCCACAGCAGGCCGTTGAGCAGGCCCACCAGCAATTCGCGGTTGATCAGCCAGGTGCCGTTGCCGCGGGTGATATGCCCCATGGCCATACCACGCACCAGCACGGTGAGGGTCTGGGTGCCGGCGATGCCGCCCATGGAGGCGACGATGGGCATCAGCACCGCCAGCGCCACCACTTTCTCTATGGTGCCCTGGAACAGGTTGATGACACCGGCGGCGACAAAGGCGGTGACCAGATTGATACCCAGCCAGATGGCCCGGCGATAGGCGGTGCGAAACACCGGGGCGAAGGTGTCGACATCCTCTTCCAGACCGGCCATGGAGGTCAGGGAGTGGTCGGCGTCCTCGCGGATCACGTCCACCACGTCGTCGATGGTGATGCGTCCCAGCAGCTTGCCGTTTTCGTTCACCACTGGCGCCGACACCCAGTCGTGGCGCTCGAACAGGCGGGCCACTTCGTCGTCGGCCATGTAGGCCGGGATGGGGTCGATATCAATGTCCATCATCTCGCGCACGGTGCGCGAGGGGTCCGACACCAGCAGGGTGCTCAGCGGCAGCAGGCCGATGAAGCGGTCCTCGCGATTGACCACGATCAGGCTGTCGGTCATCGCCGGCAGCTCTTCGTGCCGTCGCAGATAGCGCAATACCACATCCAGGGTCAACGGCGCCCGGATGGTGATGGTGTCGGTGTTCATCAGACCGCCGGCGGTGTCGTCCGGGTAATGCAGCACCGCCTCCAGGCGCGCGCGGTCGTGCTGATCCATCGAGTCGAGGACTTCCCGCGTCACCTGCTCCGGCAGTTTCTGCAAAATGTCGACAATGTCGTCGTCGTCCAGGTGCTCGGTGATCTGCGCGACCTCGGCGGCATCCTTGTCGCTCAGGAACTGGAGGCGCAGCTCCTCGGACAGCTCGTTGATGATGTCGCCCTCGTTGTCGAGGTCGATCAGCTTCCACAGGATGTGGCGCGCGCGGGGGGTGGAGGATTCCAGCAGGTGGGCGACATCGCCGGGCGGCAGGCTGTTGAGCATGCGCTTGACATCGACAAAGGTGCCGCTCTCCAGTGCCGCCGACAGGCGGTCCAGATGTTGCTGGGCTTTTGGCGAAATCGTCTGTGCCATGCAGTCCGTCCGTGTTCCACACCACGGCGGGATTGCCGGGCCGGTCAATTATCCGGAAAAGCCGCCGGCACAACAATGTGCATAGTGACGAACCGGCGGTTTCGTGAAGAAAACGCTACTCTGCTTCGTCGAAGCGGTTGGCGATCAGCGCATTGATGGCATCAAGGGCGCGTTGCTCGTCGGTGCCCTCTATTTCCACGTCGAGCACCGTGCCCTGTCCCGCGGCCAGCATCATTACCGACATGATGCTCTTGCCGTCCACGAGGCTGCCATCCCGGCCGGCCTTGATGGTGCTGGAAAAGGCGGAGGTACAGGCGACAAACTTGGCGGCGGCGCGGGCGTGCAGGCCCAGTTTGTTGATGATGATGACCTGGGTGCGAATCACGGTCTGTGCTGTCCTTGAAGCTCCCGGTGGCGAAGGTGAACCTGCGGAAACTGTTGTTGGTAATGCTGGTACAGTCGATCCGCAAGGTACACCGACCGATGCTGGCCGCCGGTACAGCCGATGGCGATGGTCATGTAGCTGCGGTTGCTGTCGGCGTAGGCCGGTAACCAGCGGTCGAGGTAGGCACTGATACTCGAGAGCAGATCGCCGGTGGCCGCTTGCGCCTCCAGGAATTCCCGCACCGCCGCATCCAGGCCAGTCAGCATGCGCAATTCCTTCACCCAGTGCGGATTGGGCAGCATGCGCACATCGAACA
>JBKDZQ010000098.1:0-2329 GCA_047971325.1 Parahaliea sp. | reverse complement strand
CACCGCGGTCCCCCCGATCACCTCCACCCGCCTGGCATGGGTCCCCAGCCAGTCCTTCGACGGCATCTACAGCGCCACCCCCGTGCTGGTGGTCAATGGCGCCGAGCCCGGCCCGGTGCTGTGCCTGACCGCCGCGGTGCACGGCGACGAGCTCAACGGCGTGGAAACCGTGCGCCGGGTGCTCTACGAACTGGACGCGGGCAAACTGCGCGGCACTGTGGTGGGCGTACCCATCGTCAACCTGCAGGGCTTTCACCGCGGATCGCGCTACCTCAGCGACCGGCGCGATCTCAACCGCTTCTTCCCGGGGGACCCCGCAGGCAGCTCGGCATCGCGCATCGCCTACTCGTTTTTTCACGAGATCATCAAGCACTGCAGCGCGATAGTGGATTTGCACACCGGCTCTTTCTACCGCACCAACCTGCCCCAGTTGCGGGGCGACCTGACCAACCCCAAGGTGGTGAAACTCACCGAGAGCTTCGGCTCCACCGTGGTACTGCACAGCGAGGGCACCGAGGGCACCCTGCGCCGGGCGGCGGTTGAGGCCGGTATTCCGGCGGTGACGCTGGAAGCCGGCGCGCCGATGGTGCTCAGTGAAAACAATGTCAGCCATAGCGTGAAAGGCATCCGCACCCTGCTCCACCACCTGGGCATGCTCGACAAGTTCAGCCTGTGGGGCGCCCCGGAGCCTGTGTACTACAACTCCACCTGGCAGCGGGCACCTGAGGGCGGCATCGTGTTCAGCAAGGTGACCCTGGGGCAATTCGTGCGCAAGGGGGATCTGCTGGGCACCGTCACCAACCCCATCACCAATGTACGCACCGAGATCCGCTCCAGCTATAACGGCCGCATCCTGGGCATGGCCATGAATCAGGTGGTGCAGCCCGGCTTCGCCACCCACCATGTCGGCATCCAGGCGCCGGAGGAACAGATCAGCCCACCCCAGGAAGTCGCCCGCTCTACCGAGGGCGAGGACGACAACCTCCCCGCCCCCCGGCGCCGGTCTCTGGCCAGCAGCGAGGACGAGGAACTGCCGGAATAGGCCGCCGGGTCTCCGCCCTCGACCAATACCTGACTATTGCAAGGGGTTATTTACTCGACTAAAATAGTGGGAAATGGCCCCTAGCCATCCACTGCCCACAACCTGCAGCGCAACCTTGCCATGAGACTGACCACTCGCGGCCGCTACGCGGTCACTTCCATGCTGGACCTGGCACTGCACCAGGGTGACGGTCCGATACCCTTGGCCGGCATTTCCGAGCGCCAGGACATTTCCCTGTCCTACCTGGAACAGCTGTTCTCCCAGCTGCGTCGCAACGGCCTGGTGCGCAGCGTACGCGGCCCCGGGGGCGGCTATCACCTGAGCAAGGCCGCCGGCGATATCAGCGTGGCGGAGGTGATCGAGGCCGTCAACGAGAGCACCGATGCCACCCGCTGCCAGGGCAAGGGCGACTGCCAGAAGGGCGTCACCTGTCTCACCCATCACCTGTGGATGAGCCTGAGCGACCGGATCCACGAATTCCTGCGGGGCATTTCCCTGCGGGATCTGGTGGAAAACCAGGATATTCGTGTGATCGCCCTTGAGCAGCAGACACGCATCCAGACCTCCAACATCGCCGCAGCGGCAGTCACCGCCGATTTGGAACAGATCTAGCCCCTGGCGGGCTAGCCAGCACACAGACAGGCCACAAGACTATGTCGCAACAACAGATCGATCACGCCATTGCCAGGGAATATGCGGCGGGCTTTACCACCGACATCGAGTCGGACACCCTGCCCCCCGGCCTCAACGAGGATGTGATCCGTTTTATTTCCCAGCGCAAGAGCGAGCCGCAATGGCTGCTCGAGTGGCGTCTTGAAGCCTACCGCGACTGGCTGAACATGCCCGAGCCACACTGGGCCCACGTGAGCTTCCCGCCGGTGAGGTTCAACGACATCTCCTACTTTTCCTCCCCCAAGAACCTGAAGGACCGCCCCAAGAGCCTGGACGAGGTAGACCCGGAGCTGATCGCCACCTACAACAAGCTGGGCATTCCCCTGCACGAGCAGGAAGCCCTGGCCGGGGTGGCGGTGGATGCGGTGTTCGACTCGGTGTCCGTGGCCACCACCTTCCGCGCGAAACTGGCCGAGGCCGGGGTGATTTTCTGCTCCATCTCCGAGGCGGTACAAGAATACCCGGAGCTGGTGCGCAAGTACCTGGGCTCGGTGGTGCCGCGCAAGGACAATTTCTACGCCGCCCTCAACAGCGCGGTCTACAGCGATGGCTCCTTTATCTACATTCCCAAGGGCGTGCGCTGCCCGATGGAGCTGTCAACCTATTTCCGCATCA
>JBKDZQ010000097.1:0-2969 GCA_047971325.1 Parahaliea sp. | reverse complement strand
TCGGTCTTGAGCGCGTGGGGGAGGTCGCCCGGCGCATGGCGCTGCTGCCGGTCGCCGTACCCGTGGTCACTATCGCCGGCACCAACGGCAAGGGCACTACCGCCGCCGCGCTGGAGGCTTTGCTGATCGCCGGGGGGCGTCGCCCCGGCACCTATACCTCGCCCCATCTGCTGCGTTTCAACGAACGCATCCGGGTGGCCGGACAGGAGGTTGGCGACGAGGCCATTGTGGCCGCCTTCGACGACATCGAATCCGCCCGTGGCGACACCTCCCTGACCTATTTCGAATTTGCCACCCTGGCCGCCCTGTGGGTATTTCGCGACAGCAAGGCGGATGTGCTGGTGCTGGAGGCGGGACTGGGAGGGCGGCTGGACGCAGTCAACATTGTCGACCCGGCGGTGGCGGTGATCACCGGCATCGCGCTGGACCACCAGGATTGGCTTGGCGATGATCTTGATGCCATCGCCAGGGAAAAAGCCGGTATCCTGCGCCGCGATGGCCTCGCGGTCATCGCCGATGCCGGGCCGCCCCCGGGGCTGCGGGCGGCAGTGGAGGCCGCGGGTGCCCGGGCCCTGTTCGCCGGCCGGGATTTTCACTGGCGCGTTGATTCGCAGCAGTGGCAGGCGCAACTGCAGGGCCGTGACGGGGCGAGGGTGCTGCTGGAGGGCATTCCGGCCAGCCCGCTGCTGCCGTCCAACCTGTGCGCGGCCCTGCAGGCGCTGTTGCTGCTGGGGGATGATCCACGACAGCTGGCGGTGGCGGACATTCTCGGCAAGCTGCGGGTGCCCGGCCGGCGCCAGTCCCGGGAGGTGGCCGGACGCCACTATATCCTGGACGTTGCACACAACCCCCAAGCAATTGAAGCGCTACTTGAGTATATTGCTTCAACTCCCTGTTTTGGAAAAACAATTGCTATTTTTTCCGCCATGAGAGACAAGGACTTGCAGGGCATGCTGAGCACCACCAGCGGTGTGTTCGACGCCTGGTTCCTGGCGGACCAGCCGGATAACCGGCGCTCTGCCGATGCCTCCGATATTGCCGATGTACTGCGTGACGAAGGGGAGTTCATGCTCAGCGTGAGCAAGAACCTGCGCCAGGCCTTCCGGCGCGCCCAGAGTGTGATGGCCGAAGGCGACCGGCTGGTGGTGTTCGGTTCATTTTTTACCGTCGCGGCTGTGCTGCCGCTGCTGGAGAAGGAAGAGGACAGAACCCGATCGTGAAAGAAGTGCTCAAGCAGCGCCTGGTGGGCGCGCTGATCCTGGTGGCACTGGGCGTGGTGTTCTGGCCCATCATTTTTGTCGAACCGGAGCAGCGTGCACCGGCACCGGTGGTGAATATACCACCGCCGCCGGCCATTGATACCGCAACCCTGGCAGCCCCGGACCGGGGGGGCCTGCGCGCCTCGCCGCCGGCGGAACCCGAACCGGACAATCCCGCCAGGGCCCTGACCGTGGACGAAGCTGGCGACAACCCGGCAGGGCCGGCCGCCACCGTCGATCCGGCGCCACTGGCCAGGGAAGAAAACGACGAGATTGCCGCCCGCGCCCGCCAGCAGCGACCGGCCCAGCCCCGCACCGATGCCCAGGGCATTCCCATTGCCTGGACCCTGCAGGTGGTCAGTGTGAGCAAGAAGCAGAGCGCCGAGGGCATTGCCCGGAGGCTGGTCGCCATGGGTCACAAGGCTGATGTCAAGGTGGCGGAAGTGGAGGGGCGCAAGGTGTACCGGGTCTATGTCGGGCCCAAGTTCGAACGCGCCAGGCTGGAGGCGATCAAGCCGGAGATCGACCGTGAGCTCGGTGTGCAATCCATGCTGCGGCGCTACTACCCGTGACCGGCCCGGCGCGCTTGGCAGGCGCGTCCAGGGTCGGCACCGGCGCAACCCTCTGTTAGAATGCGCGCGCACGGCAACGGGTAAACTCTTTGGACTGGACACACTTGACCTGGGTCGACTGGGCCATCATCACCATTGTGGGGCTGTCCACAGTGGCCAGTCTGTGGCGCGGCTTTACTCGCGAGGCCCTGTCCTTGCTGGGCTGGGTCGCAGCCTTCATCGTCGCCAATCTGTTCGCCAGCGAACTTGCCGCCCGCCTGGTAGCCTATATCGGCAATGCGACTGCGCGCCATGTCGCCGCCTGGCTGTTGCTGCTGGTGGTGGTGCTGATGCTGGCCGGCGTGGCCGGTGCGCTGCTGTCGCGCGTGGTGCAGGCCACCGGGCTTGGGCCCACCGACCGCGTGCTCGGTACGATTTTCGGTTTCACCCGGGGTGTGGTGATTGTCATGGTGCTGGTGTTCCTGGTCCGCGAGCTGCTGCCGCCGCGTGAACAGGACTGGTTGCAGCAGGCCCGGCTGATGCCCCCGGTGGATGCCCTGATGGAGTGGTCGCGGGGCATTCTGTCGCGTGTTGATGGCGATGACCTGTCGGCGCTGGTGCCCCGCCCGACATAGGTCTGCAACGCGGTGGGCGCACCGCAATAAGGATGTACATCATGTGTGGTCTGGTTGGACTGGTAGGTCACGGCAACGTGGCTACCGATATCTACGACGCCCTGACGGTGCTGCAGCACCGTGGCCAGGATGCGGCGGGCATCATGACCTGCAGCAGCGGCCGCTTTCACCAGCGCAAGCGCGAGGGCTTGGTACGGGATGTGTTTCAGCAGCATCACATGCAGTTGCTACAGGGTACCATCGGTATCGGCCATGTGCGCTATCCCACCGCCGGCAGCTCCGGCACCGCGTTGGCCCAGCCCTTTTACGTGAACTCCCCCTACGGTATCGCCCTGGCCCACAACGGCAACCTGACCAACGCCGAGCAACTGGCCCGGGAGCTGTTCCAGGATGACCTGCGCCACCTCAACACCGATTCCGACTCCGAGGTGCTGCTCAATATCTTCGCCCATGAGATGCAGACCCTGGGCAAGCTCAGCCCCGGCCCCGACGACATTTTCCAGGCCGTGGAAGCGTTGCACCGG
>JBKDZQ010000096.1:0-4691 GCA_047971325.1 Parahaliea sp. | reverse complement strand
GTCGCTGAGGCCCTCCCGGGCCTTGTAGCCGATGTCGAGGCTGGCCAGGTCGCCCACCGCCAGGGGGCCCATGGCCATGCCCCAGCGCTCCATGGCGCCGTCGATCTGCGCCGGCGAGGCGCCCTCGATCAGGCACAGTTGCGCCTCGCGCCCGTAGGGCTGCAGCATGCGGTTGCCGATGAAGCCGTAGCAGATCCGGGCCAGCACCGGCACCTTGCCGATGCGCTTGGCCAGGGACATGGCGGTGGCCACGATGGCGTCGCTGCTGTGACTGCCACGCACCACTTCCAGCAGTTTCATGACGTTGGCGGGGCTGAAGAAGTGCATGCCCAGAACCTGCCGGGGCCGCGAGGTGGCCGCGGCGATGGCGTTGACATCCTGGTAGGAGGTGTTGGTGGCGAGAATCGCCCCTGCCTTGCAAATGCCATCCAGCTGGCGGAACACCGCCTGCTTGAGTTCCAGGTTCTCGAATACCGCCTCGATCACCAGATCCACCCCGGAGAGGGCGCTGTAGTCGGTGCTGCCACTGATCCGGGCCAGCGCCGCATCGGCCCGCTCCTGGGCCAGCTTGCCGCGCTTGACGCTGGTGGCGTAGTTCCTGCGCACCAGTCCCAGGCCGCGCTCCAGCCCCTCGGCGCTCATGTCGATCAGGGTGACCGGGATACCGGCGTTGGCAAAGCACATGGCGATGCCGCCGCCCATGGTGCCGGCGCCGACAATGCCCACGCTGGCCACCGGCAGGGGCTGGGTGTCGGCGGGCAGCCCGGCCACTTTGGCGGCCTCACGCTCGGCGAAGAACATGTGCCGCAGCGCCGCCGACTGGGGATCGGCCATGCATTGGAGGAACAGTTCCCGCTCACGGGCCAGGCCCTGGTCGAAGGGCAGGGTGGCGGCGGCTTCCAGGCAGTCGACGATGCGCAGGGGCGCGTGTTCGCCGCGGGTTTTCCTGGCCAGTTGGGTGCGGGCCTGATCGAGCAGCTCGCGCTCGCCGGCACCCAGGGTCAGCGGCAGTTCGCGGGCCCGGCGCAGGGGAGCGTCGTCCGCCAATAGCTCGCGGGTGTAGGCCAGGGCGCCGCCCGGCAGTTCCTCGTCGGCCAGCACCCGGTCGGCCAGACCGCAGGTCACCGCCTGCGCCGCGCTTAGCGGGTTGCCGCTGGTGATCAGCTCCAGGGCAGCCGGCAGGCCCATCAGGCGCGGCGCGCGCTGGGTGCCGCCGGCGCCGGGCAGCAGGCCGAGCTTGACTTCCGGCAGGCCCAGTTTGGCGCTGGGGGTGATACAGCGATAGTGACAGCACAGGGCGGTTTCCAGCCCGCCGCCCAGGGCGCTGCCGTGCACGGCGGCCACGGTGAGTTTGTCGTGGTGCTCCAGGCGCGCCAGTAGCTCGGGCAGGATGGGCTCCCGGGGTGGCTGGCCGAACTCGGTGATGTCGGCGCCGGCGATGAAGGTGCGACCGGCGCAGTGGATCAGCAGGGCCCGGGTGTCATCAGCGGAGGACTGCTCCAGCGCCGCCAGCAGGCCACTGCGCACGCTGTGGGAAAGGGCGTTCACCGGCGGGTTGTCGATGCGGACGATACCGATGTCGCCGTCGCGGGTGTAGCTGACGGTTTCGCTCATTTGACGGCTGTTACCTCGATTTCCACGAGAGCTTCATCTTCCACCAGCGCGCTGACCTGCACAACACTCATGGAGGGAAAGTTTTTGCCCATCACCTCACGGTAGGCGGTACCGACGCCACGCAGGTTGTTGACATAGGCCTGCTTGTCGGTGATATACCATGTCATGCGCGCCATGTGCTCGGGGCCGGCCCCGGCGCTGGCCAGTACCTCGCGAATGTTGGTCAGGGTCTGGCGCACCTGGTCGGTGAAGTCACGGCTTTCAAAGACGCCCTGGGCATTCCAGCCGATCTGGCCGCCGATGAAAATGGTCTGCGTGCCCTGTGTCAGTACGCCGTTCGCGTAGCCCTTGGGGGGCGGCCAGCCTTCTGGCAAAAGAGGAGTGTGCATACTGTGCTCCAGATGTTTTTCAATGCAGTCACTGGATTATATTTTAAGTCTAAAATATAATCCACACAAAGCGCGCCCGCTGGCGTGGATAATGAACCAGTCAATTCCGGGAGAAACACCATGGCAGATTCTGTTCTCACTGAACTCGCGCTCGCACTGGCCACCGGCAAGGTGCGTATCGTCGACCTGACCACCATCCTTTCGCCCGACACGCCGGTACTGCAATTGCCCGATGAATTTGGCTGGGGCGAATCCTGGCCCTTCAGCCTGGAGCAGATTTCCCGCTACGACGAGAAGGGCCCTGCCTGGTACTGGAACAACCTCAAGTGCGGTGAGCACACCGGCACCCACTTCGACGCGCCCATTCACTGGGTCAGCGGCAAGGACCACGAGAACCATGCCACCGACACCCTGCCCCCGGAGCGCTTCGTGGCGCCGGCGGTGGTGATCGACGCCGTGGCCGAGGCCGCCGCCGACCCGGACTTCCTGATGGGTGTGGACTTCATCAAACAGTGGGAGGCCCAGCACGGCGAGATTCCCGCCGGCTCCTGGGTGCTGTACCGCACCGACTGGTCGAAGAAGCCGAACAGCAAGGAATACCTGAACATGAAGGACGACGGTGGCCACACCCCCGGCTGGGACCCGGCCACCGTGCAGTTCCTGGCGGAGGAGCGCAATGTGATCGGCGTTGGCGTGGAAACCGTCGGCACCGATGCCGGCCAGGCACCGGCCCAGGATCCGATGTTCCCCTGCCACAACCTGATGCACGGGGCCAACAAGTGCGGCCTGGCCAGCCTGTGCAACCTGGACCAGTTGCCGCCCACCGGCGCCATACTCATCGCCGCGCCGCTGAAGATCAGGGAAGGCTCGGGCAGCCCCAGCCGGGTGTTGGCCCTGGTGCCGGGAAACTGATGTCCCATGGCCGAGCGCTCCTTTGCCCAGGAGGTCAAGAAACTCCGGGCCGGTGACGGCGAGGTGTTCAAGGGCGAAGGCATTCTCGCCATCACCAAGGCCTTGCTGCAGTCCGGCGTGTCCTATGTCGGCGGCTATCAGGGTTCGCCGATTTCCCACCTGATGGACGTGCTCAACGACGCCCAGGAAATCCTCGGCGAACTCGGCGTGCACTTCGAGGCCAACGGCAGCGAGGCGACCGCCGCGGCCATGCTCAGCGCCTCCATCAACTACCCCCTGCGCGGGGCGGTGACCTGGAAATCCACCGTCGGCACCAATGTGGCCTCGGACGCCCTGTCGAACCTGGCCTCCTCCGGGGTGACCGGCGGCGCCATGGTGATTGTCGGCGAGGACTACGGCGAGGGTTCCAGCATCATGCAGGAGCGCACCTATGCCTTCGCCATGAAGGCGCAGATGTGGTTGCTGGATCCGCGGCCCAATCTGCCGAGCATCGTCGACATGGTGGAAAAGGGCTTCCAGCTGTCGGAGGCCAGCAACACGCCGCTGTTTTTCATGATGCGCATTCGCGGCTGCCACGTCACCGGCGAGTTCGTGGCGCGGGACAATCACCCGCCCGCCTTCAGTGACCGGCATCCGGTGGTGCCGCGCCGCGAGCCGGAAAAGATCATCCTGCCGCCCAATGTCTACGAGCAGGAGCGGGAGAAGATCGCCCGGCGCCTGCCGGCGGCCATCGGCTTCATCAGGGAAAACAGACTCAACGAGTTCTTTCCCGGGCGTCTGGAACAGCTCGGCATCATCGTCCAGGGTGGCTGCTACAACACGGTGATCCGCGCCCTGCAGCGGCAGGCTCTGGCGGACGCCTTCGGCAATGCCGACATCCCCATCTACGTGATGAACGTCGCCTACCCGCTGGTGCCGGAGGAAGTGGTGGACTTCTGTCGCGGCAAGCAGCAGGTGCTGGTGCTGGAAGAAGGCCAGCCGGAATATGTCGAGCAGGGCATCCAGACCATCCTGCGCCGCCACGAGGTGGATGTGCGGGTGTACGGCAAGGACATCATGCCCATGGCCGGGGAATACACCGGCCAGGTCATGCTGCACGGCCTGACCCGCTTTTTGCAGGCCGCCCGCCTGGCGGAGCTCGAACTGCCGCTCAGCCTGGAACAGGTGGAGGCGCTGCGCACGCCGCTCAGCGAACAGGACCGCCTTGCCCTCATGGACAACGTGCCGCCGCGGCCCTCGGGGCTGTGCACCGGCTGTCCGGAGCGGCCGCTGTTCTCCGCCATCAAGCAGGTGCAGCGCGAGCTCGGCCCCTTTCACATCAGTTCGGACATCGGTTGCCACTCCTTCGCCACGCTGGCGCCCTTCAATCTGGGCAACACCATCATGGGCTACGGCCTGTCGCTGGCCAGTTCCTCCGGCATTCGCCACAGTCTGCCGCACAAGTCCATCAGCATCATGGGTGATGGGGGTTTCTGGCACAACGGCCTGAGCAGCGGGGTGGCCAGCGCGGTGTTCAACCGCCACGACGGTGTGCTGATCATCGTCGACAACGGCTACGCGGCGGCCACCGGCGGGCAGGACATTCCCTCGCTGGTGGAGCCGAACAAGCTCATCGCCACGACCATCGATGCCGACCGCCCCAGCCGCGACCACCAGCAGCCCATCGACGCGGCCTGCCGCGGTGCCGGCGTGAAGTGGGTGCGCACCGTGTCCACCTACAGTGTGGAAACCATGAAAGACACCCTGCGCGAGGCTCTCACCACCCGTGCCCCGGGA
>JBKDZQ010000095.1:0-8006 GCA_047971325.1 Parahaliea sp. | reverse complement strand
CAGCGGGCGGTCGCCGTGACTGAACAGGGAGTTGGGCGCCGACAGGCCTCCGCGCCACATGGGGTCGCCGGCACTGACCACCAGCAGGCGCGGCGGGAAGCCCGGAAAGTTGGATTTCAGGTTGGGCAGGGTCCAGTGGATAATGGCGAGGGCGTCCAGCAGGCGGATATCCTGGCCGGCAGGGGCAGCGATACGCACATGCACCCCGTCGACCATATCCTGGCGGCTGCTGATGTCGCCGAGGATCAGCCAGCCCCTGGGCTGGATAAAGCGGCGGCCGGGGTTTTCCAGCCGATAGCGGAGGCTGTTGTCATCGAGTGGCTCGTAGGGCACCGCCGCTGACCAGCCCCTGGGCAGGTCGAGCACCAGCTCCGCGCGGGATTGCAGGCCCTTCGGCGCCTTTACCGCAATGGGCGGCACCAGCTGGTCGCTGCGCAGTACAGCCCAGTCCCCGGTGCTCATGGCGTCGAAGGCGCCGTTGCCCTTGCGGTGATCGATACTAAAGGTGTAGCTCAGGCTGGCGGGACTCGCCTTTGGCCGCCAGACAGCGGTGTCCTCGCTGATCTCCAGTGGGTCATCGGAGCTGAAATCGCGGTGGCGCCCGGGGTCGGTATGCAGGGTCAGCCGGCTGGGCAGGCGTTCGCCCTTCAGGCGTATTTCCACCCGGGCTTCGCCCTCGGCGGGCAGCAGGCTGACCCGGTAGAGCACCTCGTAGTTACTGGCGCCGGCTCCACAGGCACAAAGCAGGAGGGCGAGCATGGGCAGGCATCGCAGGGTATTCAAGGCTTTCCATCCCGGTGGCTGAAACGGTACCCCAAGGGTAGCAGCACCGGGATGGAACGAACCAGAGCACTTTCTGGTAAATTGCTCCCACTATTGGCATTGTGTCAATAGTGTGAATTGGCTCCTTGCCGCCTGCCCGGGAGCTGCTAAGGTGAGTATTGACCGCAGCGCCGGGTGCAGCTGGCGCTACCGCAGAACAATAGCGCGGGTCAACACGGGCGCCCAACAACCACGGGACAGCTGAAGATGAACGGAATCAGTGGCGGCGATCCGCCGGCGGTGCCTTTGGGCCGAATGTGGGGGAGTGGGTTCGAGATTCGTGAGCTGTTTTCCCAGGCGCGGCTGGTGCTGCTGAAGCCCTCCCGTTACTACCGCCAGATGCCGCGCAGGGGTGGCATTGTGGAACCGCTGCTCTATGTGGTTGTCATGTCGGCCATCGCGGGGGGGGCTGTCGCCACGCTGCACCTGCTGTCCCAGGTGGTGGGTGTGTTTGCCGCCGGTTTTGCCGGTGTTGTTTTCTACCCCCTGTTATCGGTCGTCAGCGGCTTCTTGCTGTCCGGGCTTCTGTTTCTGGTGTGGAAGCTCATGGGTTCGCCGCAGAACTACGAAACCGCCTTTCGCTGCTGGGCTGCCAGTACCGCGATCTATCCCGCGTGTGCCCTGCTGTCGGTCCTGCCCTACGCCGGTGTGATGGTCAGTGTGGGCTGGACCGTGGTATTGATGATCGAGGCCAGTGTGGCCGTGCACAGTCGCGGGCGGCCTGCCTCCCGGAAAGTCTTCGGTGTGCTCGGCGTCCTGGTGCTGGTGGCCAATCTCGCTGTGGAATATGACTCGCGCCAGATGATGGATTTCGATGGGCAGGAGCTGCGGGGTTACTGAAGCGGAGCGTGCGCCCCCTCGCACGGCTGGCAAAGTCGATACCAGTCCTTAGTGCCGCGTGCTTTCCCGCAGGCCCGCCAGTTGCCGGCACATCTGCTCGGCACCCTGCAACAGGCGGGTGGTGGGACGCTGCAGCAGGTCCGGATGGATGAAGAAAAGCGCCCGCTGGCGCACCGCCTGCAGGCTGGGATAGGCCAGCCACTCGTCCAGCCAGTCCGGGCGGGAAGCGCCCATGCCGCTGGCGATGATCACCTCCGGGTCGCGGGCCAGTACTGCTTCCACGCTGATGCGCGGGGCGATATGGGATGAGTCGGCGAAGATGTTGCGCCCACCGCACAGGGCGATGACATCGCTGAGGTACTGCTCGCCGTTCACCGTCTGCAGGGGATCGTTCCACACCTGGTAGAACACACTGAGTTCACGCTGCCGGCCGTACTGCTCGCGTAGGGCCACCAGGCGCTGCTCAAAATCCAGGGCGTGCCGTTCGGCGACGGCGCTGGTATCCGCCAGCTGGCCAATGGCGCGCAGGGTGGCGGGAATATCCTCCAGCCGCCGCGGCTCGCTGATATACACGGCAATGCCCAGGCGCTGTAGGGCGGGCAGGGCTTCCAGGCTGTTGCCCGAGCCCCAGAGGATGATCAGGTCCGGGTGCCGGGCGATGATGGCCTCCAGGCTCCAGGCCTGGTAACTGCCCACCCGGGGGATGGCTTTGGCCGCCTCGGGATAGTCGCTGTAGCTGACCGCACCCACCAGTTTGTCTCCGGCACCGGCGGCGAAGACATTTTCCACCGTGTGCGGCGCCAGCGCCACGATGCGCTCGGCGGGCCGCTCCAGCTGTACCCTGCGGCCGGTGGCATCGATCACCTCGATCGCCCACAGCGGCTGGGCGATCGCGCTACCGAGCCACAGGGCCACCGCCAGCAGGCGCGCCAGGGGTTGTCCGCCCGGTGGTGGGACACCCGTTTTGCGCTTACTCACGATGCGGTGCTCCAGTGTCGATCTCGACCCCGGTGCTGACCTCGGCCCCGCTGAAGGTCGCCATCTCCCGGTGCAGGCGCAGGGCGCCCTGGATCAGTGGCACCGCGGCGGCGGCGCCGCTGCCTTCCCCCAGCCGCAGGCCCAGGTCCAGCAGCGGCGGGAGTCCCAGCGCCGCCAGTACCTGGCCGTGGGCGCCTTCGCCGGAGCGATGGGCGGCGAGCAACCAGGGCCGCAGACCGGGGTTGATGGCCACCGCCAGCAGCGCCGCCGCGGTGGCGATAAAACCGTCCAGCAGTACCGGAATACCGCGCTGGGCACAGCGCAGGCAGGCCCCCGCCATGGCGGCGATCTCCAGGCCGCCGAGACAGCGCAGGCTGTCCAGGGGCTGGTCGGGGCGTGGCTGGTGCCGGGCCAGCGCCTGTTCGATCAGCTGGCGCTTGCGGGCCAGGGCGTCGTCGTCGATACCGCTGCCGCGGCCGGTCATGTGTCCGGCGGACTCATCCAGTTGCGCCGCGCACAGGGCCGCCGCCGCGCTGGTGTTGCCTATGCCCATTTCCCCGGCGATGAACAACTGGCAGTCCAGTGCGTCCACCTCCGCCCGGCCGGCCGCCAGACACTGGTCCAGCAGCGCCTCGCTCATGGCCGGAGCCACACTGAAATCGGCGCTGCCCGGGGCCAGCTGCAGGTTGCGCAGGCCCGGCGCGTCCGGCACCGGAGCGAAGGTACCCAGGTTGACCACGGCGAAATCCGCATCCAGGGCGCGGCTGAGCACGCTGATGGCGGCGCCGCCGCGGCAGAAGTTGGCAATCATCTGGGCGGTGACTTGCGGCGGGAAGGCGGAGACGCCGCGGCGGCTGATGCCGTGGTCGGCGGCGAACACGCGCACGCCGATGCGCTCCAGTTGTGGCAGGGACTGGCGCTGCCAGCCGGCGAAGTCGATGGCCAGGGTCTCCAGCCGGCCGAGGGAGCCGGCCGGCTTGGTGAGCTGTTGCTGGTGGGCGCGGGCCAGGGTGCGATGCGCTTCGCTGGGGGTGACGCAGGGCTGCAGATACCAGGTCATAAGGGTGAGGTCATGGGAGCGTGTCATCCTTCAGGCTCAGGGGCAGGCCGGCGCACACCAGGGTGACCCGCTGGCAGCGCCGGGCCAGTTCCTGGTGCAGCCAGCCGGCCTCGTCGGCGAAGCGGCGGCTGAGCTCGCCCAGGGGCACGATGCCACTGCCCACTTCGTTGCTCACCAGCAGCAGGTCGGCGGACAGACTGTCCACCGTTTCCAGCAGGGCGCTGCGCCGCTGGTCCCAGCGGCCTTCCTGCAGGCAGTTGCTGAGCCACAGAGTCAGGCAGTCCACCAGCAGGCAGTGGTTTGGCGAGTCCAGCCTGCGCAGGGTCCCGGCCAGTGCCAGCGGCTCCTCGCACAGCCGCCAGCGGGTGCCGCGCTGGTTCCGGTGACGGGCGATCCGCCGCACCATTTCCGCATCGCCCGCCTGGGCGGTGGCGATGTAGTAGAGGCTTTTGCCGCCCTTGCCCGCACCCTGTGCGCTGCTCTGCCGAACCAGGTTCTCGGCGCTTGTCTGGGCGAAACGGCTCTTGCCGCTGCGGGCGCCGCCGAGGATCAGGTGCTTCACGCCAGCATCACCTGCGGTGCGCCGTTGTGGGGGTGGCGACCGATATGCACCTGCACCCGGAAAATGTTGCGGAACAGTTGTTCGGTGAGAACCTCGGCGGGCCTGCCGAGGCAGACCTGGCGACCCTGGTCCAGTACCAGCAACTGATCGGCCTCGCGGGCCGCCAGATTGAAATCGTGCACCACCATCACCACCGCGCAGCCGCGGGCCGCCAGTTGCGCCACCGAATCCATGATCAGGCGTTGGTGTTCCAGGTCCAGGGCGCCGGTGGGCTCGTCCAGCAACAGTACCCGGGTGGCGCTGTCGCTGGCCCGCCACACCTGGGCCAGCACCCGCGCCAGCTGCACCCGCTGGCGCTCGCCGCCGGACAGGCGGGTGTAGAGCCGCTGGCGCAGGCGGGCAGTATCGGTGGCGGCCATCACTTCCTCGATCACGGTGCCATCGGCGCCGGCGCCGGTTGCGTGGGGCACCCGGCCGAGCCGTATCACTTCCTCCACGCTGAAGGGAAAGCACAGCGGCGATTGTTGGGGCAGCAGGGCCAGGGCCCTGGCCCGCTGCAGGCGTGGCCAGGCGGCCAGCGGCCGGCCGTCCAGCAGTACTGCGCCGGCGCTCAGCGCGATCCCTCCCGCCAGCGCATGCAGCAGGGTGGACTTGCCGGCGCCGTTGGGGCCAAGGACGGCGAGCACGGCCCCCGGCGCCAGGTTGAAGTCGATCCCCGCCAGCAGGGTCTGGCCCCCGGGCGCAGCGGCGGCGTGGCGGATGGCGAGGGCGTTCATCACTGCATGCCGTAATGCGAGCGCTGGCGCAGCAGGGAGATGAAAAACGGCACGCCGATGATGGCGGTGACGATGCCCACCGGCAGCTCCGTGGGCGCCATCATCACCCGCGCCAGGGTGTCCGCCACCACCAGCAGGGCGGCGCCGGCCAGGGCCGAGGCGGGCAGCAGGCTGCGGTGGGCGGGTCCGGTCAGCATGCGCATGATGTGCGGCACCACCAGGCCGACAAAGGCGATGGTGCCGGCCAGGGCCACCGAGGCGCCGACCCCGAGCGCCACGATCAGCACCAGCAGGCGCTTGGTGCTTTCTACGTTGATGCCCAGGTAGCGTGCCTCGGACTCGCCCAGCAGCAGGGCGTCCAGGTGCCGGGCAAAGGCCGGCAGCGAGCCCAGCACCAGCGCGCCGATCAGCAGGGCGAACAGCAAGCGCTGGGGGCTGGCGCTGTCGAGCCCGCCCATGCGCCACAGGCTGATGCGGCGCAGGGCTTCGCTGTCGGCGTGGAACTCCAGCAGACTGCCCAGCGCACCCGCCAGGGCGGCGATGGCGATGCCCGCCAGCAACATGGTGGCCACCGAGGTGCCGCTGTCGGAGGAGGCCAGCCGGTACACCAGCAGCACCGCCAGCAGGCCGCCAACAAAGGCGCCGGTGGATACCGCGGTGATGGTGGACAGGGCCGAGAGTCCCTGCAGGGCGCTGCCGCCGGTAACAATGATCAGGCTGGCCCCGAGGGAGGCGCCGGCAGTGACGCCGATCAGCGAGGGGTCCGCCAGCGGATTGCGAAACAGGCCCTGCATGGCGGCTCCGGACGCTGCCAGCACGGCGCCCACCAGCGCCGCCAGCAGCACCCGCGGCAGGCGGATATGGCCGACGATCACGGCCGTCTGGTTGATCTCCCCGCGCCAGCTGTCGCGCAGGCCGGCCAGCACTTCAGCGGGGGCGATGGCCACCGCCCCCGAGGCCAGCGCCAGGCCGATGCACAGGGGCAGGGACAGGCCCAGCGCCAGCAGTACCCGGCGGCTGGTGGCGGGGCTGTGCACGCTCATGTACTGCACCAGCGGGGAAACAGCGCGGCCAGGTCCAGGTGCTGTTCGGCGCAGTCCGCCAGGCGCTCGATGTCGCGCTCGCGCTGGGCGTCGCGGTCCAGCCCCCGGGCGCCGGCCAGTCCCGCCCAGGCGAGCAGGGCGCCACAGGCCTCGGTTTCGTCGAACAGCCCGTGCAGATAGGTGCCGGCCACCTGGTCGTCGGCGCTGCGACAGCCCTCCCGCCGGCCGTCCTCCAGGGTGGCGAAGGCGCGCGCGCAGCCCTCGCCGGTGGTGACGCCACAGTGAATCTCGTAGCCGCCGACGCTGGCCCCCACCGCCAGTTGCCCACGCACCCGGTGCAGGGTCTTGCCGGCGCGCAGCTCGGTGCCCACCGCCAGCAGGCCGAGGCCCTCGCTGCTGCCGGGGTTGTCCTCCACGCCCTCGGGGTCGTCGATGCGCCGCCCCAGCATCTGGTAGCCACCGCAGATGCCCAGCAGGCGCCCGCCGTAGCGCAGGTGGCGCTGCAGGTAGTCCGGCCAGCCCTGCTGGCGCAGCCAGGCGAGGTCGGCGCGCACGTTCTTGCTGCCGGGCAGGATCACCAGGTCAGCCGGTGGCGGTGTCGAGCCGGGTGGCACGTAGTGCAGGCTCACCCGGGGATGGTGGCGCAGGGCGTCGAAGTCGGTGTGGTTGGCGATGCGGGGCAACACCGGTACCACCACCCGCAGGGCATCGCCGGTTTTGTCGTCCTGGGCGGTGTCGATGGCGTCCTCGGCGTCCAGGCGCAAGTGCTGCAGGTAGGGCAGCACACCCAGCACCGGCTTGCCGGTGTGCTGCTGCAGCCAGTCCAGGCCCGGTTGCAGCAGGGCGAGATCGCCGCGAAAGCGGTTGATGACAAAGCCCCGCACCCGCGCCCGTTCGCTCGCCGACAGCAGCGCCAGGGGTCCCACCAGGTGGGCGAACACGCCGCCGCGATCGATATCCGCCACCAAAATCACCGGGCAGTCCACCGCCTGGGCAAAACCCATGTTGGCAATGTCGTGCTGGCGCAGGTTGATCTCCGCCGGGCTGCCGGCGCCTTCCACCACCAGTGCCTCGTAGTCCTGTGCCAGTGCATGCCAGGCCGCCAGTACGGTATCCATGGCGATGCGCTTGTAGTCGTGGTAGGCCCGGGCGTCGAGGTTGTCCACCGCGCGCCCGCGCAGGATGACCTGGGCGCGGGTGTCGCTGGCGGGTTTGAGCAGCACCGGGTTCATGTCGCTGTGGGGGGCGATGCCGGCGGCCTGGGCCTGCAGCGCCTGGGCGCGGCCGATCTCGCCACCGTCGGCGCTTACCGCGCTGTTGAGGGACATGTTCTGCGGCTTGAAGGGCGCCACCCGCACCCCGCGCCGGTACAGCACCCGGCACAGGGCGGTCACCAGCAGGCTCTTGCCGGCATCGGAGGTGGTGCCCTGCACCATCAGCGCAAAGGGAGTGGGCAAGGCTGGATCCGCCGGGCCGCCGCGACGGCTCAGTAGTCGACGCCGCGGCGGGCCTTGATGCCGGCGCGGAAGGCGTGTTTGACGTCCTTGACCTCGGACACGGTGTCCACCAGTTCCTGCAGGGCGGCGCCGCCACCGCGGCCGGTGATCACCACGCTCTGCTGTGGCGGGCGATTGGCAATGGCGTCGAGAATGTCCTGCTCCGGCAGGTAGTCGTAGCCGATCATGTAGGTGAGCTCGTCCAGCACCACCAGGTCGTAGGCCGGGTCGCGCAGCATGGGCAGGGCCTTCTCCCAGGTGGCGCGGGCGGCGGCGATGTCGGCGCTGCGGTCCTGGGTGTTCCAGGTGAAGCCGGTGCCCATCTGGTAGAAGTCCACCTGGGGCAGGTGCTCGCGCAGGTAGATTTCCTCGCCGGAGAGCTGCTGGCCCTTGATGTAGGGCACCACGCCCACCTTCTGGCCGTAGCCC
>JBKDZQ010000094.1:0-4536 GCA_047971325.1 Parahaliea sp. | reverse complement strand
CTGATGGACGGTTTTATCGTTCACGGTCGCGGCGGCAATGGCGCCCCACTGGACGGAAAACTGCTAAATGAAGCGGACCGCAAGCAATTTGACATGAGCGCAACCGCAGAGCGCTTCCGTGCCGGCCACCGCATTCGGGAAGACTGCCGCGTACCGGTCATGATAATCCAGTCAGAAACCGACCAGCTGACGCTGCAGGGCCTCACCGCGCGCCAACCGGACTCGAAGCATGTGCGCACCTGGGAAATAGCCGGAGCAGCTCACGTTGATACCTACGGCCTTGTTGCGGGCTATCTGGACGACGGAACCCTGCCTCCGGCGGTGCTGGCAAAATTGCTCACTGCGAATTACTCGCCAATGGGCATGCAGCTCTGCGGGCCGATGAATTCCGGCGCACAGCAACACTACATTCTCCAGGCGGCCCTGTGGCATCTCTCGCGCTGGGCCAGGGGTGGCGAGGCGCCCACCTCCGCACCACCCCTGGCGCTCGATTCAACTAGCGAAGATGTGGCGAGGGATGACTATGGCATTGCCAGGCAAGGGGTAAGAAGCCCATGGGTTGATGTTCCGGCAGCCGTCCTCACCGGCCTGGCGGCAGAGGGAGACATTCTCGGACTGCTTTTTGGGCGCACCCTGCCGCTTGCCCTGAATCTGCTATTGCAGCGCTATCCTGGCGGCTACGATCAGTACTGCGAGGAGTTCGACGCCTCCACCACGCACGCCGTGGAGGCTGCCTTATTGCTGGCCGAGGACAGCCAGGAGAAACTCGGACTCGGCAAAGCCAGCAGGCCCCACTGCCCAAGACGCTAGGTCTTGGCCTTAGCAGGCAGTGTACATCCTCTCGGTTCCAGTACGTTCCACCCGTAACAGTCAGTCAGGGGGCGTCGCAACAGACTGCGTGCTAGCGTATAGCGGTCTTCGCTGGATCAATTCGCTGCCGTGAGGCTTTGACTGCCGGCGACTTTTTCCGCGCCGAGGCTTTTGGCTTTGCCGGCTGCTTGTTGATCGGTTCGCCCAGTGTCCGAGCCGCTTCCAGCAGGTCGTTGTAAGCCTGGTTGAGGCAGTGGTGATAGAAATCCGGGTCCGGCAGCAGATCGCGACAACAGATGAAGGTGATCGTGATGTAGCCATGATAGCTGTTGACGGTATGAAAAAGGCCGAGGCCATCCACCGGGCATCCGGCACCCAGCCACAAGGTAGCCTTGGTGCCACACAGGTACAGGGGGAAGGCGGGCCCCGGCACATTGGTAACACAGGTGTGGGCGATCAGCGTGCGCGAACCAAGACCGGCCATGGTCGCGGCCCGGATACCCAGCGATGCCAGGCCGGACGGAATGGAGTTGACCACCGTCGATATGCGCTCCACACCCACCGCATTGGCGTAGGCCTTCGAGGCAATGGCGTCCTCATTTATGGCTCGCAATCGTTCGACGGGATCGGCAAGATCGGTGCACAGGAACATACGCATGGCGGAAACATCATTGCCGCCCTGCGCATTTTCCTCCCCGCTCACGCGGGTACTGATCGGTACTGCCACCACCAGAGAAGTTTCCGGAAGGGCTTTTTTGGCGCTGAGATAGGAACGCAGCGCCCCGCCCACAATACACAGGACGACATCATTCAGGGTGCAGTCCCGCACCGCATTTTTTATGAACTTCAGATCGTCAAGCGGCATTCTGAGTCCGCCAAACACACGGTGAGCGGAGAGATTTTCGTTAAACTGTGTGGTGAAGCTGATCTCATGGCTCACAAAGGGCTTGCCCATGAATCCCTCCTTGATGCGCTCGCGCTGCTTGACAAACATCCTCGCCAGCGCGGGAACAGAAGAAGGTGAACGCAGTCCCCTGTTCCAGGCGGACCAAAGCAACTTCCCGGCACCCGGTTCGCGTTCGCCTCGCCAGGTATCCGTTGACGCAACAGGAGCTGCCTCGGAAGACAAATCGTGCAGGGCCTCGACAATCTGGTTGCCCGTCGCGCCATCAATGGCGCTGTGATGTATCTTCATATAGAGCGCGAAGCTGCCCGGTTCAAGCCCGTTGATATTGTCGAGTCCCTCAATCACGTAGGCCTCCCATGGGGGGCGACTGAGGTCGAGATTGCGGCTATGTATCCGGGCAATCTGGATGCAAAACTGACGCCAGTCTCCAGGCTTGGGCAGAGCCACATGCCGCACATGAAACTCCAGATCGAAGTTCGAGTCTTCCACCCAGTAGGGATTACCGAGATCCATCGGCACCTTGACCAACTTGCGGCGAAACACCGGTGAAAGATGGATGCGCTCTGCAAAACGTTGAAGGATATCCTTGAAGCGCACCGTGGAGCCATCTTCAGCCGTGCTGCTGTAGAGCAGTATGGGGCTGATGTGCATTGGCGCTTCGTTGCGCTCCTGATAAACAAACATCGAATCGAAATTGGACAATTGTTTCATGTGACGCCCTCCCGGGAGCTATGATTTTACAATTATTATCTACTACTCGTAGTTTAATTGTTCCCGATCCTTCGCCCTTGTCAAGATGGCAGCAGCACACGGAGAACGCCTACTGCCCTGTTTCCTGTCGAATCTGACAAGGGACCGGACGAATCGAGCGCGCCGAACACTTGATATTGACTTGAAAACCAACAGCGGTATATTACCTAACGTCGTTCGATAAAGCCAAGCCTGCCGGTTGATCGAAAGCTATCTCTCTGGTCTGCACTTGTTGCCGATGATGAGCGCTCAGGCGGACTCCCCGGATGTCCCGAACGAAAAAATGATATCACAACGATAACATCGACAAAGGAGCGTCAGCGTGTCAATGCAATATTCGTTTCCCTATACCTTCATAAGCCGCTCACTGCCTCTGGCGCTGGCCGCGCTGGGCACCAGTGCCACGACTTTCGCTCAAAGCGAGAATACCAGGCAGCTAGAAGAGGTGGTCGTCACCGCGCAAAAGCGGGAGCAGTTACTAACCGATGTCCCTATTTCAGTCGATGCGTTTTCCGGTGAGGGACTGCGGGACGCTGGTGTCCAGACGGTGCGCGATCTGCCCAACATGGTTCCCGGTATGCGCATCGATCAGCAGGGGGCGTTTTCCCAACCCACGGTGCGGGGAATCGGCAGTTCGACGGCCGGTGCCGGCTTCACCTCCAACGTGGCTACCTATATCGACGGTTTCTATGTGCCCAGCCAGCTGGGCACCGACATGCAATTCCTCAACCTGCAAAGTGTACAGGTATTGAAAGGCCCCCAGGGCACACTGTTCGGACGCAACGCCACGGGGGGTGCGATCCTGCTGGACACCTTCAGTGCCTCGTATGAGCCAACACTGAAGATTGAAGCGACCGCTGCGGAATATGCGCGTTACGGACTCAACTTCTACGCATCTACCGGTATCACCGACAAACTGGCCGTAGACATTGCCGGCATCTACGAAGAGGGTGATGGCTTCCTTGACAACATTGTAACTGGTGATGACGACAGCGCCGCCTATGACCAGTGGAAAGTCCGTGTATCGGCCCTGTATGAACCCAGCGATGAGCTAACGATCGAGTTCGTTTACTCCCATGGGGACAAAGACAACCCATCCAACAATGCCAAAGGTGTTTATGAGGGACACACGCTTGGACGGTTCTTCCCCGAGGCCCGGATTCCTGACAACTGGTACGAATTTGCAAGTACCGCACCGGTGGCATATACCCAGAAGAGCGATGGTTACTTTCTCACTGTGGACTGGCTGATGGGTGGTATTACCGCCAAGTCCCTGACCATGTACCGCGAGGAGGACAATCATTCCGAGCTGGATCTTGATAGTACCAACATCTCGATCTTCGCTGTCGAGTTCACCCCGAAAAACGAAACTTTCTCACAGGAGTTCAACTTCTCCGGTGACATCGGCAAGCTGAACTGGATAACCGGTATTTTCTACATGGACTACTCGGAGACCTACGATTGCCTCTGCGGGACCGAAATTCCGCTTAGGGTCTATGACCAGATCGGCAACGATATCGATTCCTGGGCGGTATTTGCGGACGCCACCTACGCGCTGAGCGATCGCCTGGACCTGGTATTCGGGCTTCGCTACAGCGAAGAGGAAGCGACAGCATTTGTAAAAACACCTGACATCCCCGAGTGGAAGGCGGATTGGGACTCAGTAACCCCCCGCCTCATTCTTCGCTACGAGCCCTCGGACGATGCCAGTGTGTATATCTCCTACAGTGAAGGCTTTAAAGCGGGCCAGCTCAACCCCAGCGGCTTCGCCGGCGGCCTCGATCCCATTGACCAGGAACAAGTAAAAGCTTACGAGATAGGCTACAAGCTCAACACCGGTGAATACCTGTTCGAGGCAGCCATCTACAGCTACGACTATCAGGATATGCAGGTAGCCAGCTTCGACGGTGTTGCGGCATTGGTGACCAACGCCGCCAGTTCCACTATCGAGGGCGGTGAGGCGAAACTCAGTGGTTTCCTGACAGACTCTATCACCTTCAATCTCGGAGTGGCCTATACCGACGCGAAGTACGACGAGTTTCCCGGATCCCAGCCGCGTCAACTGGATC
>JBKDZQ010000093.1:0-1808 GCA_047971325.1 Parahaliea sp. | reverse complement strand
TGCCGCGACCGCCAGGGCCGGGAAGTGGCCCGCGGGCTGGTCAACTACAGCGCCGAGGAGGCCCGGCGCCTGCTCGGCAAGCCCTCCTCCGCCATCGAGAGCGTGCTCGGCTACCAGGGGGATGCCGAGCTGATCCACCGGGACAACCTGGTGGTGCTGTAGGGCGCGGCGACTTGCCACCACTGGATGGAAATCCCGTGTTACAGCGTACCGGCAAGTATGGAATAATCGCCGGTTTGCCCAGCCTGCTTTAAACCGGAACCTTCATGTCGGCTTCCCCCGCCCTCCTGCTCAGTCTCTACTGCGTCGCCATCGCGGCCTTTTCCCTGCTCGGTGGCTGGTTGCCCAGCCGGGTGCGGATGACCCACAACCGCACCCAGCTCATCATGAGTTTCGTGTCCGGCCTGATGCTGGGGGTGGCCTTCTACCATCTGCTGCCCCACAGCATGGCCCTGCTCGGTGGCCCGCATGCGGCGGACACGGCGGTCTGGTGGCTGATGATCGGCCTGGTCGGCATGCTGCTGTTGCTGCGCCTGTTCCACTTCCACCAGCACGACTTCAGCCACGAAGAGTACCAGCACCACGACCATCACCATGCCCACGCTGCGGTGCATGGCCTGAGCTGGGTGGGCATCGCCCTGGGGCTTGGCGTGCACACACTGATCGACGGGGCGGCACTGGGGGCGATGATGCAGGGGGAGGGCAGCGCCAGCGCGGCGGGCCTGCTGGGCGTGGGGGTGTTCCTGGCCATCCTGCTGCACAAGCCCCTGGATGCCATGTCCATCGTCGCGGTCATGAAAGCCGGCGGCTGGAGTCTCGCCGCCCGCCGCCGGGCCAACCTGCTGTTTGCGCTGATGTGCCCCCTCGGCGCCCTGCTGTTCTACTTCGGCGTCGATCTGCTGGGCACCTCCCGCGATCACGGGGTGGCCGTGGTGCTGGCCTTTGCCGCCGGCGCCTTCATCTGTATCGCTCTTAGCGACCTGTTGCCGGAAGTGCATTTCCACAGCCATGATCGCGGCAAGCTGACCCTGGCTTTCATTGCCGGTATCGTACTGGCCTATGGTATTGGCAGCCTGGAGCCGGCCGGGGCGCACCTGGCGCATTGAGCAGCGTTCTTAAATTGACGCGCCGTGCCTGCCTCGACGCCGGTTCGAATGCTTAACCAACGGGTATTATCCTTAAGCTGAGCCACTAACACAGGAGTCGTTTACCATGGTCAAGCGCATCATCTATCCCCCCATGTGGCTGGTCATCGGGGTGGCCGCCATTTTTGCCCTGGATGCCTGGCTGCCCGGCCCGCGCTTTACCGGCCTGGCGATGCAGGTGGCGGGGGGCGCCGTCATTGTGGTGGGGCTGGCCCTGCTGGTAGTTGCCGGTGGCCTGTTCCACCGGGCCGGTACCGACATGATTCCCTTTCGCGAGGTCAGTGCGCTGGTGACCAGCGGGGTCTACGCCTGGACCCGCAACCCCATGTACCTGGGCATGGCGCTGGTGCTGCTGGGCACCGCCCTCACCGTGGGTGCGGCCACCGCGCTGGCGGTGCCGCTGCTGTTCATGGTGATTATTGAGTGGCGCTACATCCGTCCGGAAGAGGCCATGCTCAGGGGGATTTTTCCCCAGGACTACCCCGCTTACTGCGCCCGGGTGCGGCGCTGGCTGTAGCCCGGCCCCGGGGCCGCGTAAGTCGTCGAGCCAGCCCGCCAGATTCTCCATGACCTGTTGCCGCAGGGCCTCGATGTGCGGGGCCGAGCTGTTGAGGCAGGGAATATAGTCGTAGCGCTCGCCGCCGGCCTGCACAAAACAGGCCC